>CAUTTK010000038.1:0-13893 GCA_963541475.1 uncultured Streptococcus sp.
TGACTGAATACGATGAAGTGAACATGATTGCAGCCGTTCTAGCCAAAAAAATGGGGGCTAAAGAAACCATCGTTCGGGTGCGAAATCCTGAGTACTCTAACTCTTATTTCAAAGAAAAGAATATTCTCGGCTTTTCTCTTATCGTAAATCCTGAGCTCTTGGCTGCCCGCGCTATCGCCAATATCATTGACTTCCCCAACGCCCTATCTGTCGAACGCTTTGCGGGTGGACGCGTTAGCCTCATGGAATTTGTCGTCAAATCCACTAGCGGTCTTTGCCAAATGCCCATTTCTGATTTTCGGAAAAAATTCGGCAATGTCATTGTCTGCGCCATAGAAAGAGATCATCAAATTATCATCCCAAGTGGTGACATGACCATACAGGACAAAGATAGAATCTTTGTCACTGGTAACCGTGTTGATATGATGCTCTTCCATAATTATTTCAAATCTCGTGCTGTGAAGAGCCTTCTCATCGTTGGAGCAGGTAGAATTGCCTATTATCTACTAGGTATCCTCAAAGACAGTCGTATCGATACCAAAGTCATCGAGATTAATCCTGAAAGAGCACGTTTCTTTAGTGAGAAATTCCCTAATCTCTATATTGTCCAAGGAGATGGTACCGCAAAAGATATCTTACTAGAAGAAAGTGCTCAAAACTATGATGCAGTAGCAACCCTAACAGGAGTTGACGAAGAGAATATTATTACTTCTATGTTCCTGGATAGTGTCGGGGTGCAAAAAAATATTAGCAAGGTTAACAGAACTAGTCTCCTTGAAATTATTCATGCGCCTGATTTTTCAAGCATTATCACTCCGAAAATCATCGCTGTAGATACAATCATGCACTTTATTCGTGGTCGTGTTAATGCCCAGTATTCAGACCTTCAAGCCATGCACCATCTAGCAAATGGCCAAATCGAAACCCTACAATTCCATATCAAGGAAGCCAATAAAATGACTGCCAAACCTCTTTCTCAACTGAAACTAAAAAAAGGGGTTCTTATTGCAGCCATTATTCGAAAAGGAAAGACTATTTTCCCTACTGGGGAGGATACGCTGGAAGTTGGAGATAAGCTCCTAGTAATAACCTTATTGCCAAACATCACCAAGATTTATGATTTGATTGCGAGGTAAGAAATGAATAAAAGTATGATTCGTTACCTCCTTTCAAAATTGCTTTTGATTGAAGCTGTTCTTCTTTTGGTTCCTGTGTCTGTCGCTGTCTATTACCGTGAATCGAGCCAAGTCTTTACAGCCCTCTTTTCAACCATAGGGCTTCTCCTATTACTAGGTGGTTCAGGAATTTTACAAAAGCCAAAAAATCAACGAATTTATGCCAAGGAGGGAATCTTGATTGTTGCTCTCTGTTGGATCCTCTGGTCTTTCTTTGGCGGTCTCCCCTTTGTCTTTGCAGGGCAAATTCCCAGCATTATTGATGCCTTTTTTGAGATTAGTTCTGGCTTTACAACTACTGGAGCAACTATTCTAAACGACGTTTCGGTCCTCAGCCGTTCCCTCCTATTTTGGAGAAGTTTTACCCACTTGATTGGAGGGATGGGAGTACTTGTTTTTGCACTTGCTATTATGGATAATGCCAAGAATAGCCACCTAGAGGTAATGAAGGCTGAGGTTCCAGGTCCTGTCTTTGGCAAGGTTGTATCCAAACTAAAAAACACTGCCCAGATTCTCTATCTCCTTTATCTAGCTCTCTTCTCCCTCTTTGTCATCATCTATTATCTGGCTGGCATGCCCCTATTTGATAGTTTTGTCATTGCTATGGGTACAGCAGGTACAGGAGGTTTCACAGTCTATAACGACGGAATTGCCCACTATGGTAGCTCACTGATTACCTATCTGGTTAGTATCGGAGTTCTGGTTTTTGGAGTAAATTTCAATCTCTACTACTACCTCATGCTCCGTCGCATCAAGGCCTTCTTTGGAGACGAAGAACTTAGGTCTTACTTGGTCATCGTACTGCTTTCTACAGGCTTGATCAGCCTCAATACCCTCTATCTCTACCCAGGATTTTCAAAGAGCTTTGAAATGGCCTTCTTCCAAGTTTCCAACATCATTACGACGACTGGTTTTGGTTACGGAGATATTACCAACTGGCCCCTCTTCTCCCAGTTTATTCTTCTCTTCCTCATGGGAATCGGTGGTTCTGCTGGTTCAACCGCAGGTGGACTCAAGGTTATTCGAGGCCTCATCCTTTCAAAAATTGCTAAAAACCAGATTTTGTCAATCCTATCACCCCACCGTGTTTTGACCCTACATGTTAATAAAACCGTGATTGACAAAGATACCCAGCATAAGATTCTCAAGTACTTTGTCATCTATGCTATGATTTTGCTAGCGCTTATCTTTATTGTCAGCCTAGATAGCAATGATTTTCTAGTTGTGACCAGCGCTGTCTTCAGTTGTTTCAATAACATCGGGCCTATCCTAGGAACCACTTCTAGTTTCTCAATCTTTAGTCCTATCTCAAAAATTCTCCTCTCCTTTGCAATGATTGCAGGGCGATTGGAAATTTACCCTATCTTGCTTCTCTTTATGAAGAGAACCTGGTCTAAGAGATAAAATACAACCACACCTTGTAAACCTACAAAGTGTGGTGTTTTTATTTTCATACTCTTCGAAAATCTCTTCAAACCACGTCAAATCTATCTGCAACCTCAAAACAGTGTTTTGAGCAACCTGCGGCTATCTTCCTAGTTTGCTCTTTGATTTTTATTGAGTATTAAAGAATTTAAGAGCCCCAAAAACCCTCAGTCGACTGACCGAGGGTTACTTATTTCATTATTCAAGAACTTGATTAGCTCAATGCATCCAAGGCATCATCCATTGAAAGAACTTCGTGGAAGACACGTTGTGTCAATTCAGTTTTTTGTTCTGGAGTGAGGTATTTAGTGTTTACACAGTATCCAGAGATACGTACGATAACATCTTCACCTGACATGATCTTTTCGTAAACATCGTTCAAGTCCATAACGTTCAAGTTAACGTGTTGTCCACCGTTTTCGAAGTAACCATCAAGGATTGTTACCAAGTTATCAACTTGTTCGTCACGAGTCTTACCAAGAGCGCGAGGTGAAACTTGTGTAGTCAATGAGATACCGTCAGCTGCGTAACTAAAGTCAAGGCTAGAAAGTGAGTTCAAGTTTTGCAACCATCCACCTTTAGCTTTGTTAGATGGGTTAGCACCTGGTGAGAAGAATTCAAGTTTAGACAAGTTCACAGAACCATCTTCGTTGAGGTATACACCTTTGTGTACTGGTGAGTTACCAGTTTGTTTAGAGTAAGCAACGTTAGATGTGATTGTCAAAAGTGATACTGTAGCTTCAGCGTCTTTGTAAAGTTTGTGGCTACGTAGACGAGTAGTGTAAGCTTCAATCAACCATTCTGCCAATTCGTTTGAACGTGGGTCATCTTCACCCCAACGTGGGTATTCACCGATTGTTTCGTAATCGTAGATGTAGCCATTTTCATCACGGATTGGTTTAACTGTAGCATATTTGATAGCTGACAATGTATCAACAGTGTTAGCAAATCCACAGATACCAAATCCCATGTTAGCACGTTGTTTAGTTGGCAAGAAGGCCATTTGAACAGCTTCGTAGTTGTACTTATCAGTCATGTAGTGGATGATGTTCAAAGCATCTACGTAAGTGTCAGTCAACCAGTCAAGAGATTTTTCAAAGTTAGCTTTAACTGATTCGAATTCAAGAACTTCGTCACGGATTGGTTCGATGTCAAATACTTTGTAGTCTTTGTGAACATCGTCGTAACCACCGTTCAAACCAGTAAGAAGAGCTTTCAATACGTTTACACGAGCACCGAAGTACTGGATGTTGTGGCGTTGTTCTTCATTTTCTGGGTCAAGTGGAGACACACAGCATGAGATACAGCTCATTTCACCATATCCGTCTTTAGCCATTGTTGTTACACCTTCGTATTGGATAGAAGAGTGTTTGTGGCTCATGTGCATACAGTAGCGACGGAAGTTGTATGGCAATTTGTCAGTCCAAAGAACTGTCAAGTTTGGTTCTGGTGAGTTACCGATGTTGTCAAGAGTGTTCAAGAAACGGTAGTCCATCTTAGTAACACGGTGACGACCGTCGTTACCCATACCAGCCATAGAAGTTGTGATGAAAGTTGGGTCACCTGAGTACAATTGGTCGTAAGCTTTTGTACGAGCAAATTTAACTGTACGAAGTTTCATAACGAAATCATCAACGAATTCTTGGATTTCTGATTCAGTAAATGTACCACGAGCAAGGTCACGTTCTGCAAAGATGTCCAAAACGATTGGCACACGACCTAGAGATGTAGCAGCACCGTTGATAACACGGCAGACAGACATGAAGGCAATGTTAACCCATTGGATTGCTTCTTTAACGTTCATCGCTGGTTTGCGAACATCAACTCCGTAAAGGTCACCCAAGCGAACAACTTGTTGCAATGCTTGGTATTGAAGGTTGATTTCTTCACGAAGACGGATTGTTTCTTCATCGATTTCTTCGATTGCATTCCAGTCGTTTACTTTTTCTTGCATTAAGTAGTCTGCACCGTAAAGAGCAAGACGTGCGTAAACACCGATGATACGTCCACGTGAGTATGCATCTGGAAGACCAGTTACAGTGTGAGCGTGACGAGCGCGACGAATGTTTGAAGTGTAAGCACGGAAGATACCGTCGTTAACTGTTGTTACGTATTTAGTAAAGATTTCGTGAACAGCTGGGTCTGGTTCGTATCCATTTTCTTTCAAAGTAGTTTCAGCCATACGGATACCACCTTTTGGCATGAAGTTCAATTTGAAGAGTTCATCATTTTGGATACCATAAATCACTTCGTTTTCTTTATCGATAAATCCTGCTGGGATGTCAGCGATAGATGTTGGACGAGTGTCCATTGGGAAACGAGTTTCTTCGTAGTGAGCCTTAGTTTCTTCTACAATTTTTTTGATGTGAAGTGAACGTTCTGTTGGCCCTGCAAGGAAGCTTTCATCTCCATCGTAAGGTGTGTAGTTAGCTTGTACGAAGCGTGATACACTTGCTTTTTCTTTCCAATCTACGCCTTTGAAGCCTTCCCAAGCTTTGTCAAAAATATCTTGTGCTTCAACAACTGTTTTAACAACCATGTTAATGTCCTCTGTTTTCTTTCTAGTAACAGTCATCTGTTACATTTATGAAACCAGTATACCATACAGTAACCGATTTCAACAAGCGAAAGTTCCTTATTTTTACACTTTCTTTTCTAACACAGACTAATTTCTATACCAAACTGTATTATATTTTTGAAAAAATTAAAGCCTTTTTTCTTTTTTTCAGAAAAAAGGGTATAATAAAAGAACATAATTGGTAAAAAGGGGCTAGGTATGTTGATTTTTCCTTTGTTAAATGATTTGTCAAGAAAAATCATTCATATTGACATGGATGCCTTTTTTGCTGCGGTAGAAATCAGAGATAATCCTAAACTCAAAGGAAAACCTGTTATTATCGGGAGCGACCCTCGGCAAACAGGTGGGCGTGGAGTTGTTTCTACTTGTAGTTATGAGGCGCGAGCTTTTGGTGTTCATTCTGCCATGAGTTCCAAGGAAGCTTATGAACGATGTCCCCAGGCCGTCTTTATCTCAGGAAATTATGAAAAATACAAGACTGTGGGACTCCAGATTCGAGCTATCTTTAAACGTTATACAGATTTGATTGAACCTATGAGCATTGACGAAGCCTATTTGGATGTAACAGAAAATAAACTCGGTATCAAGTCAGCGGTCAAAATTGCTCGCCTCATTCAAGAGGATATCTGGCAAGAACTCCATCTAACTGCTTCTGCTGGCGTTTCTTATAATAAATTCTTAGCTAAAATGGCCAGCGATTATCAAAAACCACATGGTCTGACAGTGATTCTACCTGACCAAGCTGAGGATTTTCTCAAACAAATGGATATTTCCAAGTTTCATGGAGTAGGAAAAAAGACAGTGGAAAAACTTCATCAAATGGGTGTTTTTACTGGCGCTGATTTGCTTGAAGTGCCTGAAGTAACCCTAATAGACCGATTTGGCAGACTGGGCTATGACCTGTATCGAAAGGCTCGTGGTATCCACAATTCCCCCGTCAAATCCAATCGCATCCGTAAATCAATCGGGAAGGAAAAAACCTACGGGAAGATTCTCCGTGCCGAGGAAGATATCAAAAAAGAGCTGACTCTTCTATCAGAAAGAGTCGCTCTCAATCTCAATCAACAAGAAAAAGCTGGAAAAATTGTCATTCTGAAAATCCGCTACGAGGACTTTTCAACCCTTACTAAACGAAAAAGTCTGGCTCAAAAAACACAGGATGCTAGTCAGATAAGCCAAATAGCCCTACAACTCTATGAAGAGTTAGACGAAAAAGAAAGAGGTGTCCGCCTGTTGGGGATTACCATGACTGGATTTTAATACTTAATGAAAATCAAAGAGCAAACTAGGGAGCTAGCCGCAGACTGCTCAAAGCACTGCTTTGAGGTTGTAAATAAGACTAACAGAGTCAGTAACATATACCTACGGCAAGGCGAAGCTAACGCGGTTTGAAGAGATTTTCGAAGAGTATAAAACCTTGAAGAGCTGACTCTTCAAGGCTTTTCTTATACAAATAAACGGACAACGCTATAAAGCAATAAGATACTACCAAGCACGATGCGGTATTTACCGAAAAGGGTGAAGTCGTGTTTTTTCACATAGCTGGTCAAGAAGCGAATAGCGACCATGCTGACTGCGAAAGCGACTCCCATGGCAACCAAGAGCAAGAACAATTGCCCAAAGCTCAAGAGCTGTCCTGCTTTTACAAATTTGAAAATCTTTAAGGCACTGGCTCCAAACATAACAGGAATCCCAAGATAGAAGGTGAATTCTGTCACAACAGAACGACTGGTTCCATTCAATAAACCGCCGACGATTGTGGCCCCAGAACGGCTAGTTCCTGGTAAAAGGGCAAGAACTTGGAAGAGTCCAATATAGAATGCTGTCGTATAAGGAAGCTTGTCCAACTCTGTTACACTTGGCTCTATAGCACGCGCTTTATTGCGCTTTTCCAAATAGATAAAGGCAATCCCATAGATAATCAACATGAGAGCAACTGAAACCATGTTATGGAAGTGGGTATCAAACCAATCATCAAATTTAAAGACGGCAAGCAAAGGTAAAGTGGCAATCAAGACCTTCAACCACAGTCTCCAAGTCTTACGAACTTCCTGCTTGTCCTTAGTCGGTTTGAAAGGATTGAGCTTGTTAAAGTAAATCACCATAACCGCTAAAATCGCACCAAGCTGAATCACGACATTAAACATGGACATAAAAGCTTCATTCTGATTTTGGTATTGGATAAACTCCTCTGCTAAAATCAAGTGACCTGTACTGGAAATGGGCAACCATTCCGTAATTCCTTCAACAATCCCGAAGAAGATAGATTTTAAAATTTCAATAAGATACATAGATTACTCCTTTTTCTATCTTCCATTATAGCATACTTTTTTCAGTCTGTGGCAGTTCTCTCTAAAAGGCGCCGATACTGCCACCGCCTCCGCCACCGGAGAAGCCACCGCCAGAACTTCCACTTCCAGAAGATACGGAATAGGTACTTGCTGTATTTGCAACACTAGCATAATAGCTCATTTGCGCGCTTGAATGATAAAACATGCTGTGCCAGCCATAAGCTACATAGAGATTGATATCTGGATTTTCCACTTGGATATGATGAACCTTCATCAAATGACTGACCTTGTCCGCATAGCCAAATAAGGTCGCATAGACCAAGAGGCGATTCCAGACCACAATACTTTCCAGCTCAGCCTGATCCAATCGTGCAATCTCACGCAACATATTTTCAAAACTAGTCCAGAGATAGTAGACTTCTGCTCCTGCTTCATTTAGGACACCATCACGATTATCTAGTCGAAGCCTCCAATAATAGAAAACAGCCAAAACCAAACCTAAAAAACCAAGTATTGGCAAGAGGAGGTAAAAATAAGCATGAACGTCTAAACTGTACAAGAATAAACCAAATCCAATAAATAGGGGTAGGATAGTAGAGAATCCCATACCCACTTGCAAGGCCTTTTCCCCACCAGTTAAAGGACGATAGTAATCCGGAAGCCCCCAGAAGGTAACCCGATTTCTCACTCCTTCTTGCATCTGGTTTAATACTTCTTCAAAAGAAGATTTGAGCTGACGCCCCTTTGCTTGAATCCGTTTTTCATCAGAAACTTTTGCTCTACGATAAAGACTATCAGATACCTTGTAATCCGCAAACAAATTGGAAAGAGTTTCTTCTTTTTTGCCTGAAAAAGCCAGATTTAGACAGTCTTTCTCAAAACTTGACAAACCATCTTCTTTTACTAGCTTCAAACCAACTGCATCTCCTTCTGAAATGATAGAGACATTCCCACGGTCTATCACATCTAGCAAGGTAGCTTGAATAAGTTGATCAAAGGTGAATTTGCCAGCTCCCTTGACCAAGGGACTCACTTCCTCCAAGGAGGTCGAGTAGATAGCCTCTGATAAAACCATAGGCTCTAATTCCATTGGTGGTTCATAGAGACGATGATTTTTAGCATATTTGACTGAAATAGTGGTCTTTCTTCTATAAATAAAATAGAAGCAGACACTCAATAACAAGGAGATAGAAAGTATCAAAGGAAACACCCAAGTGACGAGCTGCATACTCTGAGCTTTTTCTCTAACAATCGAGTCTTCTATCTTATTAAACTCTTCTAAACGATTCCCTTTCAAGCCCTGATCCCTAGCGCTAGCAAAATCAGTTCGAGGCCAGTAGGCATGCAATTCAACTCCACGCTTAGGCGGAAGATTGTCTAAACGAATAGTATAATCAAGGTTACTATTTTCAATCGTACCCTCTCTAAAGAGTTTCCCTGTATGGAAAAAGAGTTTTTCAGCCCGCTTGTCTCCCCTTACATTAAATTCAAACTTGCCAATAGCCCCTGAACTATCTGTCAGAGGTTGCCAATTTAATTCAGCGATATCATCATAAAGGAAAAGCAAGTTCTTTAAATTCCAGACAAGGTCAACTTCAACTGTGTCACCTTCCTGACCTGGATTGTAAACTTTGACAGTATAACCATCTGTTCCTTCTGTCACTTCGCTAGCAACATCTGTCAGTTCAGCACCATTTTTCGATGCCTGAACCTTTGGGTGAGGGTCAATGTCAAACCCACTAGGCATCTTGCCAGCACGTCCAAGCCCCACGATTTGGCCCTTAAAGTCCTCCTCAAACTGATAAACTATCTTCTGTCTAAATTCTGCCGTGTTATCTGCATGAATATACAAATCCCCTTGGTAGGAGTTTATCTTGAAATCAATGGCAAAAACAGAGAGTGGCAGAAGGCAAAATAAGCCTAAGACCAGTAAAAAAAAAGTTTTTTTCATCAATTAAGCCCCCTTTTTATCTTTGCTATCATTATATCATTTTTTCTCAAGTAAGGGCTTACCCATATTGAAAAATAGAGTTTTTTTCGATAAAATAGGAGACAGTTATTTTTTAATAGATTAGAAATAGGAGAAATCATGAGAAAAATATACTTATCTATTTTCACAAGTCTCTTGCTTATGCTAGGATTTGTCAATGTTGCTCAAGCCGATGAATATTTACGCATCGGGATGGAAGCAGCCTATGCCCCCTTTAACTGGACCCAAGATGATGATAGCAATGGAGCTGTCAAAATCGATGGAACCAACCAGTATGCCAATGGATACGATGTTCAAATCGCCAAGAAAATTGCTAAGGACTTAGGTAAAGAACCTTTGGTTGTTAAAACCAAGTGGGAAGGTCTAGTCCCTGCCCTTACTTCTGGTAAGATTGATATGATTATCGCAGGTATGAGTCCTACTGCCGAACGCAAACAAGAAATCGCCTTTTCAAGCAGTTACTACACTAGCGAACCTGTCTTACTCATCAAAAAAGATTCTGCCTACGCAAATGCCAAATCTTTGGATGACTTTAATGGTGCGAAAATCACTTCCCAACAAGGTGTTTACCTTTATAACTTGATTAGTCAAATCCCAGGCGCTAAAAAAGAAACTTCCATGGGAGACTTCGCTCAAATGCGCCAAGCACTTGAGGCTGGTGTCATTGATGCCTATGTTTCTGAACTCCCTGAAGCACTGACTGCCGAAGCTGCTAACTCTAAGTTTAAGATGGTTCAAGTAGAGCCAGGTTTCAAAACTGGAGAAGAAGATACAGCTATTGCCATTGGACTTCGTAAAGATGACAATCGTATTAGCCAGATCAATGCCAGCATTGAAACTATTTCTAAAGATGAGCAAGTTGCCCTGATGGATCGTATGATCAAGGAGCAACCTGCCGAAGCCACTACAACTGAAGAGACTAGCAGTAGTTTCTTTAGCCAAGTCGCTAAAATTCTTTCTGAAAACTGGCAACAACTCTTGCGTGGTGCTGGTATCACTCTTTTAATCTCTATCGTCGGAACCATCATAGGTCTCATTATCGGTCTTGCCATTGGTGTTTTCCGTACTGCTCCTCTCTCTGAGAATAAAGCCATTTATGGACTACAAAAACTAATCGGCTGGATCCTCAATGTCTACATTGAAATTTTCCGTGGTACCCCTATGATCGTTCAATCGATGGTTATCTACTATGGAACTGCCCAAGCTTTCGGTATCAACCTTGACCGCACACTGGCTGCTATCTTCATCGTTTCGATCAACACTGGTGCCTACATGACTGAAATCGTTCGTGGTGGTATCCTAGCAGTTGACAAGGGACAATTTGAAGCCGCGACTGCTCTTGGTATGACTCATAACCAAACCATGCGTAAGATTGTCCTACCTCAGGTAGTCCGTAACATCCTACCAGCAACTGGTAATGAATTTGTCATCAATATCAAAGATACATCTGTATTGAACGTTATCTCTGTTGTCGAACTTTATTTCTCAGGAAATACCGTGGCAACTCAAACCTATCAATACTTCCAGACATTTACAATCATCGCCGTGATTTACTTTGTCCTCACCTTCACCATAACACGTATCCTCCGCTTCATCGAGCGCCGAATGGACATGGATACCTATACTACAGGTGCTAATCAAATGCAAACGGAGGATTTGAAATAATGACACAAGCAATCCTTGAAATTAAACACCTCAAAAAATCCTATGGACAAAACGAAGTGCTAAAAGACATTTCTCTCACTGTCCACAAGGGAGAAGTCATCTCTATCATTGGAAGCTCTGGAAGCGGGAAATCAACCTTCCTACGCTCCATTAACCTACTTGAAACGCCAACCGATGGACAAATCCTTTATCATGGACAAAACGTCCTCGAAAAAGGTTATGACCTCACACAATACCGTGAAAAACTAGGAATGGTGTTCCAATCCTTTAATCTCTTTGAAAATCTCAACGTTCTTGAAAACACAATCGTCGCTCAGACGACTGTCCTTAAACGCGAACGTACAGAAGCTGAAAAGATTGCCAAAGAAAACCTTGAAAAGGTCGGCATGGGAGAACGCTACTGGCAAGCCAAACCAAAACAACTCTCAGGCGGTCAAAAACAACGTGTGGCTATCGCTCGTGCCCTCTCCATGAATCCAGACGCTATTCTCTTTGATGAACCAACATCAGCTCTCGATCCAGAAATGGTTGGAGAAGTCCTTAAAATCATGCAAGAACTAGCTCAGGAAGGCTTGACCATGATTGTCGTAACCCACGAGATGGAATTCGCTCGTGATGTCTCTCACCGTGTTATCTTTATGGATAAGGGTGTTATTGCTGAAGAAGGCAAACCAGAAGACCTATTCACCAATCCTAAAGAAGACCGTACAAAAGAATTCCTTCAACGCTATCTCAAATAAAAAGAAAAGGCTGCATCAATCGTGCAGTCTTTTTGCTGTCCTCATACTCTTCGAAAATCTCTTCAAACCACGTCAGCTTCGCCTTGCCGTATATATGTGACTGACTTCGTCAGTCTTATCTACAACCTCAAAACAGTGTTTTGAGCAACCTGCGGCTAGCTTCCTAGTTTGCTCTTTGATTTTCATTGAGTATCAAAATGAAAAGGCAGACCCTATTCAAGAATCCGCCATTATCCAAAGATTAATCTTCAAATTTTTCATGATTTTTATCATAGAAATCAATTAAACCTAGAGCCGTTTCAAACGAAATATTTTTTACTTTTGCACGCCCCTGCGCTAGAGCAATGATAGACATTTCACGCGCATTCGTTTCTTTAGAGATACGGTAGCCTGTGATTTTCTTATCACGAACCCAGCCAACAACTGATTCTACTTTTTCAAAGTTTGACTTAGCCATGTCCTTCTCCTATTTTCTTCTTTACGATATATTATTCTATACGTTTTTATGTCTTTTGTCAATAAAAAAACATATATTCAATAAAATAAAAGATTTTTATTTTTCTTACTTCTTTTTTAAAGCCGATAATATATAGGTTTTTACTTGCTATAAACCATTAGCAACTACCTAAAAAATAATTGTATTATTAAACTTCAAATATGTAAGAATATTCATATAAACTACATACCAGCTACTCAATAGGATAGACAGGAGTCTTATTTAAGTAATTCTATACATTCCTTTAAAATGGTTAAAGCTACCAAAGATAATATTCTCCTCTGATTACCTCTTAACTATCTCTTTCCTTTCTCCTTATCCGAGATTCCTTCCTGTCATGCTTTAAAGCTTATTTTCTTTTTCAACTGGTACAATGGACTTGTCTCATCAGCTTTTACATATTCTTTTCAAACACCAACTTCATAGCCAGCACCTAGAATATGACTTCCTAATGTCACAAACTTTTCTACTACTCTCATTTTACAAGTATCACATCAGTTCTATCAATTAAGTCACCTAAGCTATCTCGAAAATACTGATTATTTTCTCTATTTGCTATTATATTTAGACAATTTTTAAATTAGTTATATATAAAATATTGTATTTTAAATAGTATCCTTATATATAGCAAGTGATTCTTTTTTATTATTATAAAATGAAACAAAAATAATAGGTACTATAATAAATTGTAGTAGAAATAGTAGGATAGTTTTCCTAAGTTCATAGGAATCGCCCCCTTTCTTCATCCTCATTATAGCACCTATACATCGGTTGTGCAAATAATATGATATTTTTTTATTAGTCCTCAGACAAGCATATTATAGAGCGTTTCATTACCATTTAAGTTAATATAAGCTGGATCAAAACCTTCCATTCGACGAATCAATCCTGCATAATCATGCTTATCTGCTAAGGCAATCCCAATCAATACTGGTCCTGTTCCCTTGCTAGCTCGTTTGATATACTCAAAACGTGTGATATCATCATTTGGCCCTAGGATATCATTTACAAATTCACGCAAAGCTCCTGGACGCTGTGGGAAGTTGACCACAAAGTAATGCTTAATCCCATCATAAATCAAGGCACGCTCTTCCATTTCTGGCATACGGTTGATATCATTATTTCCTCCAGAAATGATACAACAAATGGTTTTCCCCTTGATATATTCAGCTAAAACCTCTAAAGAGGCGATACTAGCTGCTCCAGCAGGCTCTGCTACAATCCCTTGTTTAGAGTAGAGATCAATCAAGGTTTCAGAAATCAACCCCTCATCAACACCTACTAAGGTTTGAACATGTTGGCGAGTTGCCTCATAGGTCAACTGCCCCACCTTTTGTACAGCAATCCCATCTGCAAATTTGTCAATTTCCTTGAGCTTAACAGGTCCACCAGCTTCAAAGGCAGCCTTCATGGAACGCGCCCCATTAGCCTCTACCCCAATGACTTCAATTTCTGGACTTGTTTCCTTGATATAAGTTGAAACCCCAGCAATGAGACCGCCACCACCAACAGGAACCAAGACAGCATCAAAAT
>CAUTTK010000039.1:0-13743 GCA_963541475.1 uncultured Streptococcus sp.
CAAGATAGGAGATTTATATGAAACTACTTAAAAACCTTGGCTGGTTTCTTCTAGCCATTCTATCCTTTGTGTTTATCTATGGTACCGTTCTGAGTACGGCTATAGAATCTCTGAAACTAGGTGTTTCACCCTATGCTGCTACCTTACTCTATGTGGCCTTGGCTGGAGTATATGTGTACGTCATTTATAAATGGTACCAGAAAGCTCCTGTCCATATTGAGAAGAGTGGATTTAACAGATTTATTTGGCTCCCTGCCTTGGTTTGGTTCTTATCTCTTGTCGTTCAATTCTTCTTGCCAAATGATCCTTCAGTAAATCAGCAAATAGCGACAGACTTGACCTTGTCTCAACCACTCTTCTCCTTCTTTGCGGTCGTTATTTTTGCTCCTTTGACGGAAGAACTTATCTTTAGAGGGATGTTAGCACGCTACCTCTTTCCTAAGCAGGACAATAGTAAACAAACTCTGATTTTTCTTCTGGTATCCAGTGTTCTGTTTACCTTGATTCATTTCCCAGGCGATGTGCAACAATTTTTTGTCTATTTTAGCCTTGGTTTTAGTTTGGGCTTGGCTTATATTAGCAGAAAAGGTCTGGTCTACAGTATTTCTCTCCACGCTTTGAATAATTTAGTCGGCTTTTTGATGATTCTCATGCTATAATAGAGTCAGGAGGTCACATGAAACGAGTAATTTTATTAGCAGTGATTCAGGCAGTTGTTCTATTTTTCGTCATTGGGGGACTAGCTTATGCCTTTAAGGGCGATTTCTTCTACAACTATCTAGCAGTGGTCTTTGCCCCTATTGCCGGTATCTGGCGTTTTGGGACAGCTTACACAACGGAAATTGTCTTGCCTCGAAAGGCAGCCGAAATCGCTGAAAAGCGTAAAGTAGGCAACAATTCAAAATAAAAGAGTCCGGTGAACTTCATCGGATTTTTGTATGGACGCTAATTTTTAGGACCTTTACTTGATTTTTAAAGACTGGCAAACTTTTCTGATGATTTTCATGAAGAGCCTGCGCTTTTATGGTAAAATAGTAACAGAATAAAAGAGGAGAGAAACAATGAAACGTAGTATGTATGCTGGTCGTGTTCGTGAGGAACACATCGGACAAGAAATTACCTTGAAAGGATGGGTTGGCCGTCGTCGTGACCTTGGTGGTTTGATCTTTATCGACCTTCGTGACCGTGAAGGAATCATGCAGTTGGTTATCAACCCTGAAAAAGTATCTGCAGAGGTCATGGCAACAGCTGAAAGCCTTCGTAGTGAATTTGTTATCGAGGTGACTGGACAGGTCGCTGCGCGTGAGCAAGCCAATGATAAGTTGCCAACTGGTGCAGTTGAGTTAAACGTGACAGCTCTGACAGTGCTTAACACAGCTAAGACAACCCCATTTGAGATTAAGGATGGCATTGAGGCTAATGATGATACGCGTTTGCGTTACCGTTACCTTGACCTTCGTCGTCCAGAAATGTTGGAAAATCTTAAACTTCGTGCTAAGGTGACCCACTCTATCCGCAACTACTTGGACGAGTTGGAGTTTATCGATGTGGAGACACCATTCCTTTCTAAGTCAACGCCAGAAGGGGCGCGTGACTATTTGGTGCCATCTCGTGTTAATAAAGGGCATTTTTACGCGCTTCCTCAAAGTCCACAAATCACGAAACAGCTCTTGATGAATGCTGGTTTTGACCGTTACTACCAAATCGTTAAATGTTTCCGTGACGAGGACTTGCGTGGAGACCGCCAGCCTGAGTTTACCCAGGTCGACTTGGAAACGTCTTTCCTTACTGAGCAAGAAATCCAAGATATTACAGAAGGCTTGATTGCGCGCGTGATGAAAGAAACCAAATGCATCGAAGTAACTCTTCCATTCCCTCGTATGAAATACGATGATGCCATGGCTCATTATGGTTCTGACAAACCTGATACGCGTTTTGACATGTTGCTTCAGGACTTGACAGAAGTAGTCAAAGGTGTGGACTTTAAAGTCTTCTCAGAAGCACCTGCCGTGAAAGCCATTGTGGTCAAAGGAGCTGCGGACAACTATTCACGTAAAGACATCGACAAGATGACTGAAGTAGCCAAACAATATGGTGCCAAAGGTCTTGCTTGGGTCAAGGTTGTTGATGGAGAATTAAATGGACCCGTTGCCAAGTTCTTGACTGGTATCCAAGAAGAATTGACAGCAGCGCTTGCTCTTGAAGACAAGGACTTGGTTCTCTTTGTGGCAGATACGCTTGAAGTGGCTAATGCAACACTTGGGGCCCTTCGTGGACGCATTGCCAAAGAGCTTGGCTTGATTGATAACGATAAATTCAACTTCCTTTGGGTGGTTGACTGGCCAATGTTTGAATGGTCTGAAGAAGAAGGTCGCTACATGAGCGCCCACCATCCATTTACTCTTCCACAGGAAGAGACTGCTCACGAATTAGAAGGTGATTTGGCTAAGGTTCGTGCCATTGCTTACGATATCGTCTTGAACGGTTATGAGCTTGGTGGTGGTAGCCTTCGTATCAACCAAAAAGACCTTCAAGAACGCATGTTCAAGGCTCTTGGTTTCTCAGCCGAAGAAGCAAATGACCAGTTTGGTTTCCTTCTTGAAGCCATGGACTATGGTTTCCCACCACACGGTGGCTTGGCTATTGGGCTTGACCGATTTGTCATGCTCTTAGCAGGAGAAGAAAATATCCGTGAAGTCATTGCCTTTCCTAAGAATAACAAGGCAACTGACCCAATGACACAAGCTCCATCAACAGTAGCTCTCAAACAACTAGAGGAACTCAGCTTACAAGTAGAAGAAGATGAAACAAGCAAAACGAATTAAGCGGTGGCGCTATTATCTGCGCCGCTTTGCTTATCAGATAAAAATTTTACGTGTCTTACAAAGCATCTCTCGCGAAAAATATGATGAGAAGATTTCGGCCTCTCTGGTCTATGGTTTTTTATCAGCAGTGGCGGTCAATTTCTTTTTCCAACCAGGACATGTGTATTCGAGTGGTGCGACAGGTTTGGCACAGATTATCTCTGCCTTGAGTAATCACTGGTTTGGTTTTCATATTCCGATCTCATTGGCTTTCTACGCTATTAATTTCCCTTTGATGGTTTTAGCTTGGTATCAGATTGGCCATAAGTTCACCGTCTTTACCTTTATCACGGTGTCCATGAGTTCCTTCTTTATCCAGTTCGTCCCTGTGGCGATCTTGACGGAGGATCCCATTATCAATGCCCTTTTTGGGGGTGTTGTCATGGGCTTGGGGATTGGTTTTGCTCTTCGCAACAATATCTCCAGTGGTGGGACGGATATTGTCAGTCTGACCATTCGCAAGAAAACGGGTAAGAATGTCGGCAGTATTTCTTTCTTGGTAAATGGGACCATCATGCTGATAGCAGGTTTGACCTTTGGTTGGAAATACGCCCTCTACTCTATGATTACCATCTTTGTATCTAGCCGTGTGACAGATGCTGTCTTTACCAAGCAAAAACGAATGCAGGCTATGATTGTGACCAATCATCCAGACAAGGTAATTGAAAAAATCCATAAAAAATTGCACCGCGGAGCAACTATGATCCACGATGCAGAAGGAACCTATAATCACGAAAGAAAGGCAGTTTTAATTACTGTTATTACACGTGCAGAGTTTAATGAATTTAAACAGATT
Source organism: uncultured Streptococcus sp. (assembly GCA_963541475.1). GTDB lineage: Bacteria > Bacillota > Bacilli > Lactobacillales > Streptococcaceae > Streptococcus. Next base: position 3,661 of record CAUTTK010000039.1, read on the forward strand.
ATGAAACAGGTGGATCCAAGCGCCTTTGTCTCTGTATCGGAGAATGTCCATATTTTGGGACGGTTCGTTGAAACAGATAATTAGTAATCAAAAAAACCAGCGTGAGCTGGTTTTTATTTTTCGATAATTTTATGTCCAATCAACTGGCGGTAACAAATTTGTTTATTGTTTTTGTTATCATTAATAATCTGGAGGATAGTTTCAAGAGAAACACGACCAAGTTCTAAGCTATTGATATCAACATAGGCCGCCAAGTTGAGCTTGGGATTGACCGAGTCAAAGCTGAGAACAGGGACATCCAGTTGGTGCTTAGTAATATAGTCACAGACCCCTTCGGCTAGGAGACTATCGGTTGTAATGATCGCATCAATCTGTGGATCATGCTGAAAGAGGAGTTTACTAAATTGATACCCTTTTTCTTCTAGGAACTCAGTTGCAAAATAGGTCAAATTTTCGTCAATAGGCAGTTGGTGTTGTTTGAGTGCTGACTCATAGCCTGTTAAACGGTCTTGCGTTACGAAGAGTCGCTTCGTTCCTCCAATAAAGGCAATTCGTTTGCAGCCTTTTCTGATGAAGTATTCGGCCGCATCAAAACCAGCTTGGACATTGTCATTATCGACAAGAGGGATAAAAGGTGAAATGGATTTTCCTAGGATGAGGAAGGGGAACTGCTCATCAGCGACCAGCTTGACCAAAGGATCTTCCTCTTCGGCATAAAGGAAAATCAAACCATCCACACGTTTACCGTAAACCATCTGTGAAATAGCTTTCAGGCGCTCTTTTTCATCTTTACCAGTGGCAATCTGAATGGCATAGTGATTCTCAGAGGCGACTTGGGCGATACCACGGAGGACAGATGGGAAGAAAGGATTTTGATAGAAGGCGTCTGAGTCGTCAGGAAGCACCAAGCCAATAACTTGGGTATAACTGCTTACCAAGCTACGAGCATTGAGGTTAGGATGGTAATTGAGCTCTTTCATAGCCTTGCGAACACGTTTTTTTGTTTCGTCGCTAATGGTTGATTTATTTTGAATAACACGGGTTACGGTTGAAGGTGAAACACCAGCAGCCTTGGCCACATCTTTAATCGTAACGGGCATAAAAATCTCCTATTTATGGTAATCTGGATCACGAAAATGCGTTTTATAAAAAATAGTGACCAGATAAAGGACAAAAAGAATGTTTTGTACAGTAATCAGAGTTGTCATATTTTGGCCAAATAATCCCAAAATAAGTGTAATCAGAGTTGGTAATCCTAAACAGTTCAAGATAAAATGGTAGCACTCTTTAAAGGTTCTAAATGAAAAGAGGCGTGATTTCTTAGTGATATAAAGGAGAAGACTAGCTCCTAGAGAGACGATAAAGAAATTCAAACCAAAGAGGAAGCTAGCACCGAGAACTAGGAAGAGACTGATATAGACACGATTCTGCTGGTACCAGTCTTTCGAAATTGCTTGGGTCAAGCTGTCCTTGCTTTTGAAACTCTCAGTCTGAATGGCTCGGTAAGAGATGCGAGTCAGTTCCTTGCTTTCCTTGCTGATGACTAGCTCATTCGTATCGAAATGCAGTTGCAAGTCTTTAGGTAATTCCTTACTTTGACTTGGACCAATCACAACAGAAAGCGCTTGACTAGCTGTTCCTGTATAAGTTAACTTACCATCAACAATTCTAGCATGCTCAGAGAAATTCTGGACAACTTCATCTGTCAATGGTTCATAGACATTATCGATAAAGGTTTCTAGGGGATAAGTCTCCTGTGAGCTGTTTTGGATGGCAATGGGTACCATAGACAAGCTGATAAGGAAGATACTGGTAAAGAGAAGCTGAAACCAGTTGAGTCCGAAACGTTTGGACAGGGGCTTACGAAATCCCCAAATACTTGAAAAATATGAAAATGGATATGGAAGCATTTGTATCTTTCTAAAAGGTGTTTTCTATATGAGTATTATTATATAGAGAAATGTGCTTTATTTCAAGTCTAGGAGAAAAATTGCTTGCTACAAGGATAGTTTTATAGTCACAAGCTTCAAAATGAAAAAGGGTGGCGGGGATATATTATCCCTTGTCGCCACCACTTGTAAGTCCTGAAACAAAGTTCTTTTGTAGGAAGAAGAAGAGAATACAGATTGGAAGGGCAATGAGGATAGCACCTGCTGAGAAGTAGGCAATCTTCATGTTTTTCACATTGCTGACGAAGGTTTGGAGACCAACGGCAACAGTAAAGTATTCTTTCTCACGAAGCAAGAAACTAGAGAGGATATAGTCCCCGAAAGGTCCCATGAAGGCCCAGAGAGCTTGTACGGCAACCATTGGGCGAACAAGTGGAAGAACAATTTGCCAGAAGCGGCGGAAGTGTCCTGCACCGTCTAGTTTTGCAGATTCGTCTAGAGACATTGGGACTGTATCGAAGTAACCTTTCATCAACCAAGCATTCATTGGAATACCACCACCAACGTAGAGGAAGATGAGGAACCAGCTGTGGTTAAGGGCGTTCAACATAAGTGCCATAACGAAGAAGGCTGTCAAAGCGGCCATAGTTGGCACCATTTGGATAATCAAGAAGAAGACCAAACTTTGTTTACGAGCCAAGAAGTTGTAACGGCTGTAGGCATAACCAGCAAGTACGATGATACTTGTTTGAACAGCCATAGTAATCAAGGCGATAATCAAAGTGTTGAGGTACCAAGTACCGTACAAGGTTTCAGAGAAGAGCCCTTGGAAGTTAGCAAAACTAAAGTCGACGTTGCTATCTAGTTTAAAGGCTACTACGTTACCAGTCTTGAAGGCTGACATAATGGTAATCAAAAGTGGATAGATAATCACGATTGATAGACCAATCAGGTAAAGGTATGTAAGGGTTTGAGTCAGTCTACGTTTGAGTTTGATTGAGTTATTCATCTTAGACGTCCTCCATATCAAATGCGTGTAGTTTCTTGAATGCGATCATAGAGATTGAGATGACAATGATAGAGATAATCAAGGTAACAGCTGCCGCCATAGAGTATTGAGGAGATGTACCTGTTGTCAGACGGTAGATCCATGAGATCAAGATATCGGTTGAACCAGCTCCACCACCGACACTACCAGGTCCTCCAGCATTAAAGAGGTACATGATAGAGAAGTTGTTAAAGTTGAAGGTGTATTGGCTAATCAAAGTAGGTGCCGCAACGGCCAAGATCATTGGGAAAGTGATGTTGCGGAATTTTTGCCAAGCATTGGCACCGTCAATATAAGCTGCTTCGTAAAGATCGTTAGGAATAGATTGTAAGATACCCAAAGTCAAAACGTAGATGTATGGGAATCCAAGCCAACCTTGCATCATAATCAAGGCAATCTTAGTCCAAGTTGGGTCTGTTTTCCAAGGAATAAGAGCACCATCAAGGAAAGGAAGGAATTTAGCCAAGATCGGCAATACTTGAGTGTTGATTGCTCCGACACTATCGTTAAACATATTTGAGAATGTCAAGATAGTGATGAAGGCTGGGACAGCCCAAGGAAGAAGGAAAATAACACCAAAGATACGTTTTCCTTTGATAAATGGTTGGTTAGCAATGATAGCTGTGAAGATACCGATGACGATCTGTAAAGTTGAGGCAGCCAGAGCCCAGATGATGGTCCAAGAAAGAACGGCACCAAAGGCAGAACGGAAGGTACTCAAACTCCAGATGTTCGTAAAGTTGGTCAAACCAACCCAGTCCAACAATTTGTTTGGTGGCAAGTGTTGGAAGTCATAGTTGGTAAAGGCAATCATCAAGGTTACGATAACTGGGAAGATAATCGCAAAAGTCATTGCAATATAAGATGGAATGATCAAGAGGTAAGGGAAGCCATTTTCATAGATTCCTTTGATCATATCTTTTAGCGTAAGTGGTACTGGAATTCCATTGTTAATGCGTTTTGCGATTGTATGTGCATCTTTAATATTTGAGAAATAAAAGAGCACATAAACGACTACAAAGATTAAATGGAAGGCACCACGAATCAGCATAAAGAGGGAATTATCACGACCTGGCTTGTCACCAAGAGTGATGAGATTGCTTAATTCAGGGGCTGCAAGTGCTAGGAAATAAAGGACAAAAACAAGGGTTACACCAAGGAAGATAAAACCTTTGGCTTTTTGTTTATTGTAAATCTGTCCTAACCCAGGAATGATAGACAGCAGGGCTGCTTTACTAGGTTGTTGCTTTTCCATAATAACTCCTTTCATAGGATACTAGTTTCTAATTAAAAACCAAACTATATATGTTTTTTATTGATAAATTCAAAGGGGGATTTGAATTCCACCCCCCTTGAACAAATTTTTTATTCACCAAATTTTTGTTTGATTGTTTCTTTGATCAATGTTACAGCGTCGTTAGCAGCTGTTTTAGCGTCTTTCTTACCGCTTACAGAGTCAAAGAGCATGTTAGCAGCTGGTTCCCAAACTGCAGACATTTGAGAGATGTTTGGCATTGGTTGAGCGTTCTTGAACTGTTTGATAACAGCTGTTGTCAACTCATCGTTTTTACCTTCAGCGTATGAACGAGCTTCAGTGTTAGCTGGGATTTCGTTAGTTGCATCGTAGAAGGCTTTTTGTTGTTCAGTTGAAACAAGGAAGTCTACAAATTTTTGTGCTCCTTCAAGGTTCTTAGTGCTTGATGGGATGATCCAAGCTTTACCACCACCGAATGCTGCGTAGTCTTTTCCGTTTGGAAGAGTTGGGATAGTTGCAACACCGTAGTTTACTTTAGCATCTTTGAATGCTTTAGCTTTCCAAGGTCCATCAATGATAGCAGCTGTTTTACCTTCTTGGAATTGAGTTTGGATTAAGTTTCCAGCAGCTGTACCATCTTGCATACCTTTAGGCCATTTTTCATACCAAGATTTAGCGTAGTTGATACCTGCGATAGAACCGTCGTTTGCAAGACCGATGTCTTTAGCGTCTTTACCGTTTTGGCCGAATACGTATGCGCCGTTACCAGCAAGAAGTCCGTATGCAAAGTAGAAGTTTGTCCAGTCAGCTAGGAAAGCAGAAGTTTTACCATCTTCACCAGCGAAAGCATATTTGCTATCTTTAGCAAGGTTTTCTAAGTCAGCAAAAGTTTTTGGAGCTTCTTTTACCAAGTCTTTGTTGTAGTACATAACAAGTGACTCGATAACGGCAGGAGCACCGTAAACTTTACCGTCAGCAGCTGTTACAAGAGATTTAGTTTTATCATCTGTTTTAGCGCCGTCGCTCAATTTAACTTCTGAAAGTTGTCCGTCAGTACCAAGGCTACCTACACGGTCGTATGGAGCCATCATAACGTCAGCAGCTTGACCTGATTGGTTGTCAAGAGAAAGTTTGTCAAGACCACCAAGTTGGTCACCAGATTTGATGTTAACTTTTGTTCCTGACTCTTTTTCGTAAGCTTTAGCAACTGTTTCAGCGAAAGCTTTGTATTGGTCTTCAACGTAAAGAGTGATTTCTTTCCCTGCAGATGAACCAGCATCAGCAGCTTTTTCAGCAGGTTTGCTTCCACAAGCTACCAAAAGCAAGCTAGCAAGTGTAACAGTTCCAAGCACAGCAGCGCTCTTCATGAATTTAGATGACATAGTGTATTCCTCCTAAAGAATAACAAATTTTATAATGAGGAAACGCAAACGTTTTCCTTTATGGCACTAGTATAACACAAACAGAAAACGGTTGCAAGCATTTTTTTGAAAAAATCTTAAAAAATTTTATAGAAAAGTAAACGCTTAAACGCCATACTTAAACGCCATATAATAGAAGAAAGATTATAAAATGTTTTCCCCTATGAATAAATCAAATAGAGAGAAAACGATTGCTCGCTCTAGATGTAGGAAATAGGCTCAATGTTTTTCTAGATGGAATAAGAGAAGTTTTCTATAAGGTTTTATTTTTTTATAAAGAATATATATATACAAGTATGAAGAAAAACTTTTAAAAAAATAATCAAAAAAGTTTTTTAAAACCGCTTGCATTTATCAAAAAAATGAGCTATACTAATAATAGCGCAAACGTTTGCGTTCGTAAAAATGAAACAAGAACTATAAACACATGAGGTGCTTATTATGAAAAAACGTCAAAGTGGTGTGTTAATGCACATTTCTTCTCTTCCAGGAGCATACGGAATCGGATCATTTGGTAAAAGTGCTTACGACTTCGTTGATTTCTTGGTTCGCACAAAACAACGTTACTGGCAAATCCTTCCACTAGGAACAACTAGTTACGGGGATTCTCCTTACCAGTCTTTCTCAGCCTTCGCAGGAAATACTCATTTTATCGATTTGGATATCTTGGTAGAGCAAGGCTTGTTGGAAACAAGTGACCTTGAAGGGGTTGACTTTGGTAGCGATGCGTCTGAAGTTGATTATGCTAAAATCTACTACGCACGTCGTCCTCTTTTAGAAAAAGCTGTGAAACGCTTCTTGGAAGTAGGAGATGTCAAAGATTTTGAGAAATTTGCTCAAGACAACCAATCATGGCTTGAACTCTTTGCAGAGTATATGGCTATCAAAGAGCATTTTGACAATCTTGCTTGGACTGAATGGCCAGATGCGGATGCTCGTGCTCGTAAAGCTTCAGCACTTGAAAGCTACCGTGAGCAATTGGCAGATAAATTGGTTTACCACCGTGTGACTCAATACTTCTTCTTCCAACAATGGTTGAAATTGAAAGCCTACGCTAATGACAACCACATCGAAATCGTTGGGGACATGCCAATCTACGTAGCGGAAGATTCAAGCGATATGTGGGCAAATCCACATCTCTTCAAGACAGATATCAACGGTAAGGCGACTTGCATCGCAGGCTGCCCACCAGATGAATTTTCTGCAACTGGTCAACTTTGGGGTAACCCAATCTATGACTGGGAAGCAATGGACAAAGATGGTTACAAATGGTGGATTGAACGCTTGCGTGAAAGCTTCAAAATCTACGATATCGTTCGTATCGACCACTTCCGTGGTTTCGAATCTTACTGGGAAATCCCTGCTGGTTCCGATACAGCAGCACCTGGTGAGTGGGTCAAAGGTCCTGGCTACAAGCTTTTTGCAGCCGTTAAGGAAGAACTTGGTGAGCTAAACATCATCGCAGAAGACCTTGGCTTCATGACAGATGAAGTTATCGAGTTGCGTGAACGTACTGGCTTCCCAGGAATGAAGATTCTTCAATTTGCCTTCAACCCAGAAGACGAAAGCATCGATAGCCCACACTTGGCACCTGCTAACTCAGTTATGTACACAGGAACACACGATAACAATACGGTCCTTGGTTGGTACCGTAACGAGATCGATGATGCGACTCGTGAGTACATGGCTCGCTACACTAACCGCAAAGAATACGAAACAGTGCCACACGCTATGCTTCGTACAGTCTTTTCATCAGTTAGCTTTATGGCAATTGCAACTATGCAAGATTTGCTTGAATTGGATGAGACAGCTCGTATGAACTTCCCATCTACCCTTGGTGGAAACTGGTCTTGGCGTATGACTGAAGATCAATTGACACCAGCTGTCGAAGAAACTTTGCTTGACTTGACAACAATCTATCGCCGAATCAATGAAAATTTGGTAGAATTAAAGAAATAAGACAATAATCAGGAGACAACTAAACATGTTATCACTACAAGAATTTGTACAAAATCGTTACAATAAAACCATTGCAGAATGTAGCAATGAAGAGCTTTACCTTGCTCTTCTTAACTACAGCAAGCTTGCAAGCAGCAAAAAACCAGTTAATACTGGTAAAAAGAAAGTTTACTACATCTCAGCTGAGTTCTTGATTGGTAAACTCTTGTCAAACAACTTGATCAACCTTGGTCTTTACGACGAAGTCAAAAAAGAACTTGCTGCTGCAGGTAAAGATTTGATCGAAGTTGAAGAAGTTGAATTGGAACCATCTCTTGGTAATGGTGGTTTGGGACGTTTGGCTGCCTGCTTTATCGACTCAATTGCTACTCTTGGTTTGAATGGTGACGGTGTCGGTCTTAACTACCACTTTGGTCTTTTCCAACAAGTTCTTAAAAACAACCAACAAGAAACAATTCCAAATGCATGGTTGACAGAGCAAAACTGGTTGGTTCGCTCAAGCCGTAGCTACCAAGTACCATTTGCAGACTTTACTTTGACATCAACTCTTTATGATATTGATGTTACTGGTTATGAAACAGCAACTAAAAATCGCTTGCGTTTGTTTGACTTGGATTCAGTTGATTCTTCTATTATTAAAGATGGTATCAACTTTGACAAGACAGATATCGCTCGCAACTTGACTCTCTTCCTTTACCCAGATGATAGTGACCGTCAAGGTGAATTGCTCCGTATCTTCCAACAGTACTTCATGGTTTCAAACGGTGCGCAATTGATCATCGACGAAGCAATCGAAAAAGGAAGCAACTTGCATGACCTTGCTGACTACGCAGTTGTACAAATCAACGATACTCACCCATCAATGGTTATCCCTGAATTGCTCCGTCTTTTGACTGCACGTGGTATCGAGCTTGACGAAGCAATCTCAATCGTTCGTAGCATGACTGCCTACACTAACCACACAATTCTTGCTGAAGCCCTTGAAAAATGGCCTCTTGAATTCTTGCAAGAAGTGGTTCCTCACTTGGTACCAATCATTAAAGAATTGGACCGTCGCGTGAAAGCAGAAGTGAAAGATCCAGCTGTTCAAATTATCGATGAGAGCGGACGTGTTCACATGGCTCACATGGATATCCACTACGGATACAGTGTTAACGGGGTAGCAGCACTCCACACTGAAATCTTGAAGAACTCTGAATTGAAAGCCTTCTACGACCTTTACCCAGAAAAATTCAACAACAAAACAAACGGTATCACGTTCCGTCGTTGGCTCATGCATGCTAACCCAAGCTTGTCTCACTACTTGGATGAGATTCTTGGAGAAGGTTGGCACCATGAAGCTGATGAGCTTGAAAAACTCTTGTCTTACGAAGACAAAGCAGCTGTCAAAGAAAAATTGGAAAGCATCAAGGCTCACAACAAACGTAAATTGGCTCGTCACTTGAAAGAACACCAAGGTGTAGAAATCAATCCAAACTCTATCTTTGATATTCAAATCAAACGTCTTCACGAGTACAAACGCCAACAAATGAATGCTTTGTATGTAATCCACAAATACCTTGACATCAAAGCTGGTAACATTCCTGCTCGCCCAATTACAATCTTCTTTGGTGGTAAAGCAGCTCCAGCCTACACAATCGCTCAAGACATCATCCACTTGATCCTTTGCATGTCAGAAGTGATTGCTAACGATCCAGCAGTAGCTCCACACTTGCAAGTTGTTATGGTTGAAAACTACAACGTTACTGCTGCAAGCTTCCTTATCCCTGCATGTGATATCTCAGAACAAATCTCACTTGCTTCTAAAGAAGCTTCAGGTACTGGTAACATGAAATTCATGTTGAACGGAGCTTTGACTCTTGGTACTATGGACGGTGCTAACGTGGAAATCGCTGAGTTGGTTGGAGACGAAAACATCTACATCTTCGGTGAAGATTCAGAAACTGTTATCGACCTTTACGCAAAAGCAGCTTACAAATCAAGCGAATTCTACGCTCGTAAAGCTATCAAACCATTGGTTGACTTCATCGTTAGCGATGCAGTTCTTGCAGCTGGAAACAAAGAGCGCTTGGAACGTCTTTACAATGAATTGATCAACAAAGACTGGTTCATGACTCTTCTTGACTTGGAAGACTACATCAAAGTGAAAGAGCAAATGCTTGCTGACTACGAAGACCGTGACGCATGGTTGGATAAAGTTATCGTTAACATTTCTAAAGCAGGATTCTTCTCATCTGACCGTACAATCGCTCAGTATAACGAAGATATCTGGCACTTGAACTAATACTCTTTGAAAATCTCTTCAAACCACGTCAGCTTTATCTGCAACCTCAAAGCTGTGCTTTGAGCAACCTGCGGCTAGCTTCCTAGTTTGCTCTTTGATTTTCATTGAGTATAAGATACAAATTCATACTAATACATTTTGTAAAAAAGCGAGTTTCGATTGAAATTCGCTTTTTTTGAAGTACGACGGGCATGTCGTATATCTGAGGTGTAAGTCCTCCGTGGGCA
>CAUTTK010000040.1:0-13728 GCA_963541475.1 uncultured Streptococcus sp.
GGGAATTGATCTTTAATGGCTTCTAGTGGTCTAAGTTCTCTGTCTAGTGTTTCTGGAGCAAGTGTTGTTTCACTGACTTGATAATAAGCGTAGTGGCCAAGATCAGTTACAACAACAAAATCAACCTCATATTTATCTAAATTACCAACATATACCTGTGAATATCTACGTCTCAATTCCAAATAGACAATATTTTCCAAGATATGCCCAATATCTTCTTTGTGGTCTGGTAATAGGAGATGTCGTAAACCTAAATCAACGGGATAATATTTTTCTAAGCGTTGCAATAATGCTCTGCCTTTTACATCAAAACGTGGAACGGAATAAAAAAGTAAACTGTCTGTCAAAGTTGTCAAATAATTTTCCAAAGTATTATGGGATATTGAAACATTTTGGCTGACCAGGGTATTACGAATCTTATTTGTTGATATTAAGCTACCTGTACTACTGAGAAGGGTTCGGACAATGCGCTCAATAATAGTAGGATTTGGATTTCCCAATCTAGTGACAATATCATTTAACAGTATGGAGTTATATATTCCTCTGAGATAGTCAATTTTTTCAGCGTAAGATGATGTTTGCAATAAGTAAGGGAAAGCACTAAAGAGATAATTGTTAAAAATTTCTGTTGTATTCAGATTCTCTGTGAGAGATTGACCTGATAGGTATTCTTCAAATGACAATGGAAGAACTTCTATCTCAACATACCGACCGGTCAAGTTTGTAGCTAATTGGCTACTCATAAAGTAGGCGTTTGATCCAGTCAAATAGAGGTCAACATTTGGTAGGATAAATAGACTATCTGCTACCAGTTCAAATTTTTCAACATGTTGAATTTCATCTAAAAAGATATAGTATGTTTTTTCCTCAACTAATCTTTCTTTTATATAAGCGAATAATGTTTGAAAATCTCGCAGGTCATAATAACTCAGATCTTCAAAATTGATGGATATGATTTGATCCTCGTCTACTCCAGTTGCTAGTAACTCCTCTTTATAGAGTTGAAAAAGCACAGATTTACCAGCTCGTCTAACTCCACTCACAACCTTAATGATTTGTCGGTCACGATGTCTTCTTAAAAAATCTAAATAATGTGGTCTTTTAATATAGTTCATAATAGATACCTCAAAGATAGTATAATACAAATAGAAATTATTTTCAAATATTTAGAAATAGTATTTAATTTATTTAATTATTTTCAATTTGTTAAGAATAATATCTCAAACTATTTAAATATCTTCAGGATAGAAAAAGAAATTGTCTAGGCACGAAGAAACTGTATATTTGTTGCTAAACTGTACATCATCTTTATGATACAGTATTTCGTATTTCTCAACTACATAAGCTCCGAAAACTAAAAAGTGATAACCCTTTGATAACCTATCGATTTTTAAAAGGGCTATATATGTAAGGATTGAGGATTTATCTCTCGAAAGTACTTGATTTTAGTGATAATTTACCATAAATACCATGATGTAGAAAAAACCAGGTCTTAAGAAAGCTCGTAAAGCTAGCCAGTTCTCAAAACGTTAATAAAAAGCCTATTGAGACAATCTTTGTACGGACTTTTTGGTTCAAGTCTGTTCAAATTATCCTTTGGATAAAGAGCTTAATAAATTTAAGGCATCAGCATCTTGCTGGTGTCTTTTTTCTGGCATCAGTTCAAGATAATAGTTTTGAGTGGTTTGTATATTTACATGTCCTAATCTTCTTGAGACATATACAATATCAATATCTTGTGAAAATAAGAAAGAAGCATGAGTATCACGGAGTCCGTGAAAGGTTGTTTTTGGGAGTCCAATTTTTTTCAATAGTCTGGTTAATTTTGCAGACTGTTGGAAGCTCTCTCTTGAGAAAATATAGCCATTCGATTTAACTGGAATAGCAGTTAATAAATCATAGACTTCTTTATTAATGGTGACATCCCGTTTTGAATTTTGAGTTTTTAAAGAGGTATCACTAGAAGTTGGGCTAATTGATTCTCTTACTTTAATTCCGTATGGAAATAAATATTCTGGACGAATCCCTAGTAATTCCCCTCTTCTCATCCCAGTTTCTAAAGCAAGCAGAACGAGAATATTAAATTCATCTTCTGTATGTTGTAACAGGTAAGTCCGTAGTTTTCCAAAATCAGTAATTGAGAGCGACTTATTTCGTTTTGGTTTGTCTTCGCCTCTAGCTTTTACTAGAGGTAAAAAATCTATTGCTATATATCCTTTAGAATAAGCATATCTCAATGATGTTTTTATTTTTAAGAGTAATTCGTGTGTAGTTTTCCGTGAATGAGATTGAGCATAATTATCAATTTTCATTTGGACAACAATGTCGTTTAGGTCTTTTAATTTGATACCATCAAAAAGCTCTTGAATGATTTTTAAAGCTTTTTGATAATTTTGAAAGGTACTTTCTCTAACATCTTTTTGTTTGACTAGATAAATCCAGTGTTCAAAGAAATCAGGAAAATAGGTATCACGGTCGGCTAAATTTTTCCCCTTTCCTTTTTCTAGTTCTTGTTCTAAAGCCCATAGCTCAGCATCGGATTTGTTTTTAAAAGTTTTTATCATTTTTTTGTGCTGACCTTGTTTATAAAGTGAAATTTGGACTTTATATTTTTTTCCAACTTTGACAATACTTGCCATAATTTCAATCCTTTCTAAAATAAAAAGATTGATAGAAAACCGAATACAGATTTATTATAATCAGATTTTATTTATATATCAATCATAATTTTAAGATTAGACTAAATTTTCTGTGATGAAACGCATTAATTCTTTTCTAGTGTATCGTTCTCTGCTTCCTATCATAAAGCGTTTTAAGTTATTGCTTGACCTGATATACTTATCAAATGATTTTTCATCAATTCCTAGGAAGTTACTAGCTTGTTCTCTATTTAAAAGATAATTATATGTGTTTTTCATTATTTTCCTCCTGATTTAATTCTAGAAAAAGCTCATAAGAGTTGTTATGAATTAGATTTGTTTCTTCATTTTCATCTTTAAATGGATTTGATAGTTTTTTCTTATGGTCAACATAGAACATCTGGTCTAATGGAGAATACTTATAGAACTGTAGATATTCTTTTGAGATTTCTATGACTAGTGTTAGTCTTCTCATTAATTGTCCCCAAGAATCAATGTGGCTTGTTTGTTTCTTCTTTGTTAATTCTAAGAAAAAATTATATGGGGAGTATAGGCTTGTAATGATGTATACATTAGCTAAAAGAGGTTTGTCAAAATAACGACTGCTAGCCATTGCTCTGTCATTGTATGGGTCAAACATTTTGAGTAAATCGGAATAATCGAATTGATGAGGTCTCAACTCATCTAATATAACTACATGTTCTAGATTATACTGTTGGAAAGGGTCTCGTATAGAACCTGTGATAAAATAATTTGGGTCAAATTGTTCTGCATATTGTCGAGCTAACCGAGTTTTTCCTGTCCCAGCTTTTCCAAAAAGCCAAATAATAGTCACGATAGCATTTTTATTTTTCATCTCGTGTCTCCATGATTCAGCTTGAATTTCTAATCTTTTTAAGTGAACTGTATCTATTTTATGCTTAGCTTTAGCATATTGTGAACCAGTGAGTCGTTCTTCAATCTCAGATTTTGTAATTTCTCCTGCGTAAAGCAGATCTAAGAGATTATCTATTATCATACTATCATTTACTTCGTTCCTTTTTCTCACATTTTTTTCGATGGTCTCTAATAGAAAAAGATAATCAAAGTTAGCAATGACTTCTTTGGGAGAATATTGATACTTATCTTGGTCTGACGAAGTATGATGAACTAAATAAGAGTAAGCATTATTTATAGAACCACGCCACTGTTCAAAACATTGTATTGGTTGTTTAGTCAACTTAGCAAGATTGTTTAAACTTCTAGCACTTTCAAATTGAAGGATAAGATGGATATGAGGAGCTACAGCAGTTCCGTCACTACCTATGTCTTTATCATGTAAAATTCCTGCGAAGCGAATTGGTTTTAGAACATCGGTTAGTTCTTTAATTATAGCTTGAATATTTGGTGTTTTGAAATAGTCTATTTGTTGAACAAACATGACATTGCGTGCTTTTACCATTTAAAACTCCTTTCGTTTTGGAACAATGGAACAACATTATACTACTTCAATAACAAGCCCAGAAGTAGTATAGTTATGTCCTGACTAAATTGGAACATAAAACCAGCTTGGAGCTCTTGCCTTACGGCAAGCTCCGCTGGTTTTTGTTTTATAGTTTTTGACTACCACGTTTAGATATAAATTTTTTCGGATTTTTTTCCACATTAGAAAATGTATATTGATTAGAAAATTCTGCCGTGATATCAGTTTCTGCACTAAAGAATCTTTTTTTAACAGCCTCTTTCATTTCATGAGTAGAGGGTAAAGGTATTAAAATTTCTATATCCTTACCAGTAGAAGTAACAATTAACTTATTAAAATAATTTTGGATGTCTTCTTCAAATTCTTTTTCCTCGTCTGAAACGTACTTCTTGTGGAAATACTTTTTTAAAAAATGTGTTTTATACAGTGAATCAAAGAGCCACCGTATTGTACTTCCTAATCTGCGCCATATACTAAAAATATAGAGTGATAAAATGATAGATGTGAATATCAAAATTATCATGACGATGAAACTGAAATTTGATAATGTTTGTGATAGCTGGGAGATAGGCACAGTATCAAATGATATCCATTTAAAATCTATATTCCTAGGTAAAGTGGTAACTATACTAGTAACTTTCCACATTAGCAAATTAAAAACAATTATTATGAATAAAAGAATTTGAATATATGTGAGTTTAACTAGAATATGAAATTTTGATAAATTATTATTCATTTTTTGAAAACTCCTTATAGTTTGGTGTAAGAATAGGTTGGACATTACTGTTGTATTTACTATTAGTAAATTGGAATATGCCGGAACCTATTTCGTGAGGCAAAACGATGTCTTCGGTATTACTTATAGATTCAAACAAAAATTGTGTTGTTTTAAAGGAAATATGTCCAAGTTGAAAGGCTAGAGAAATTTGGTCTCTAGCACAGGTGCTAATGGCTGTTGCATCGAATCTTTGTGAACATAAGCAAAGATGAACCTTAGCGCTTCGCCCTAGTAATGCAATTTGATTTATTAGGTTGTGGAAAGATTCTTTTACAGGTTTGCTTGCAATTGATGATATAGCAAGAACTTCATCTATGAAAATAGTTAGGTGTCTCAATTCCGTGTTAGGATTCTCGTAGAGAAGCGCTTGTCTATCTAATATAGTTTGTACGGTATTTCCTAAAATTTCATTTATTTGATTTACAAAATCATTATGAGTTCGATTTGATGTAGGATAAATCGCTGGAATCCCATGATTTCGAGCAAATATAGCCGGTTTATCCTGTTTGGGGTCAATTACTATAATATCTGACATTTTTTTAATAATATGTAACAAGTAGCACATGAAATATGATTTTCCAGAACCGCTATTTCCGCTTATTGCGATATGTGTTACATCGTTAAAATCTATGGTGACATTTGGCATAAGGGGGATGATGGTATCATTATTTTCTGATAAAAAAGTTTCAATATCATCAATTTCTAGTCGTTGGACAGTCCCCTTTTGCCATGGGAAAAATAGTCCACGCTGTGTATGAATGTCGCCAGTTTCTAGAGGGATTAAGTTGATACCTGATTGTTTTAAAAGTGTGTAGTTAGGGTATAAGAGTACGCTTAATATCTCATAGATTTTTTCAAATAAAGATTTATTGATTATGAATGTGGCTGGCAAGCGTGGAATTATTGTAATTCCACTATCACCAGAAACTACTGAAAATGCATTTGAATAACTGGATTCTTGTAAACCTAATGAAAGATCAAGGGCTTGAGTACAAAGTCGATTTATTTCTTCGAATTTCATTTGATATTCTCCTTTAGCATGTAAATTATTTTTCATTAATAACGGTAGCCTTTTTAGCTCTAAATTTGGTTTCATTTTTCCAATCACAGGCTTCTGCACCGATGATTTCAATGCGGTCGAACTGTTTAAGATTTTGGTCTGATGTAAAACGTAATTCAAAAGGCATGAAACCTTCAAAAACTACTAAGTAGATAAATGTGCCGATTTCATCCGTCTTTTCATTATTTTTATAGACATTAACAGTTCTTGGTTCAGGAGAAATTACCATGCCTGTTGTCTCATCTCCAAACCATTGTTTGAAATACTCGGAATTATACTTTGAGTTAGAGTTTGATTTTTTATAGAAATTCATCATTTTTTAAATTCCTCATCAGCTATCTAGAATATTGCTGATTTTTCCTTTTAAATTTTCATAAACGTAAGGCCTTACGTTTATATCATTATATACTCTCGCAATCAAAATGTATTTATATATTTAGAAAGTATATTTTTATACTTTTGAAAATATAAAAAGACAGCCACAAAATTGGACTGTCTTAGATTATTTTTGAGAATTACTATCATCTTCTTTATCTACATCAATAAGTTGGTTTTCTAGAAACTTTCCGAAATTAAGAAAGTGCAATATATGTAAATTTAACTCAACAGCAGTATGAATATTGTTATCTCGGTTATCTTCATAGAACATTTGAAGCTGTTTTATATCTTCCTCCAATTTTTCCTTATCATAATAACCAAGATTATGCTTATTAGTATTAAAGGAGATTTTCTTTCCCTCTTGTGCTGCTTTTTGCAGAAATAAGATGAACTGCTCATCATTTAATGTTTTATCTAGAAAGTCTAGAAATAACGAAGATGAAAATAAGTTGATAAAGTAGTTATTGTTAATTTTAGAGAGTATACTACCTTTACATTCCTCATTAATTTTTTTATCGATAGTCTTATTATAAAATTCAAGGAGAGCAGTTCTATTAGTATCGATAAAAGTAGTGAAAGATTCTACAAAAATTTGGTAATTATACTTACTACTGGACAAATAATCGAATAAGAGATTTGTATCTAATTTATTTGAAAAGAAGAATCTAGCAAAGTCAATAAAAAATTCTAGAGAATCATTATAGTGATGTTTAAATGCTTCTACGTAAAAATCTATTTTCTTTTCATCATTTATAGCTAGTATGATATTTAGAAGTAGCTTATTGGAGGCACGCCTCAGAATTTCATCATTGTTTAATGAATCTTTAAAAAGTTTTCTGTTGAGTTCATTACTAAAAAAATCATCACTAGAGAAATTATTATCCATGTAAGGATTGATGTCTGAGTCGTTGAACAAAATTAAAAGAAATGAAAATTTGATGAAATTGATAATTTCGCTATCTGAACCGAAAATTAATTCTTGAGATGTTAGATTGAACTCTTTTGAAAATAAATTAAATTGTTTTTGAGACATGAGGTAAGGGCTCTTTACGGTCTTTCCTCTGATGATATTAGATAATGCGGAATTGGATATAGGTAAATCTGAATACTCTCTTTTATACTTCTTTTTGTCATCGTCATCTAATTTTTTCAAGAATTCTGTTTTAGTTTTGTATAATTCATCAATTTTTTTCTCAAGACGTGACCCTATCATGACGTATAGATATTTAGTAAAATCCATGATTTCCTCCTTGTCAAAGTGAACCGCCTATAAGCGGTTCACTAGTTAATTTAATTATTGAATCTTATAGAAAAATCCCTCAGTACTACCATTGATGAGTTGGTGTCCAAACCATAAGCGGTCTTGTGTGATATCAGATGAGTCGGTATAGCCATTATCTGTAGAAGAGGTGACAGACATGGTTATAGGGATTCCTGCTGGTAAAAAGGCAATAGCTGCACCAGCACCTCCATCTTTAGAAACAGAATTTGCCTTAAGATAGTGGTCACTCTCTTTAGCGTGTTCAATTGAAATTTTGGACTTATCACTTACTAAACCATTTTTGTCGAAAGTAAATTCAATACCTGAACGATTCCTCCAAGTTCCTGAGACACTAGAAAAATCCCCATTTTGAATTGCAGAAATATCCATCCCTTTACTTTCTGATGGAAGGGTTGTTTCTCCATTTATTAGACTTGTGACAGATTTATTTTCTTCCGATGTAGAAGAAGTTGAACTAGTACTTGAAACAATTGCTTCAGAACTTGCTGAGGAAGTGCTTTCACTCTGAACTTGGCAAGCAGTTAAAATAGGAACAGCTAAAACACTGATACTGACTAAAACTAATTTTCTCATTTATTTAATTTTGCAATTTTGAATTGTTTATTATACCCATTCTCCATTGTAATCGACACGGTAGCCATCAGGGGTCGTCGTATTGATTGCGAGTGCGCCAGAGCTATAGGCATAGTACCATTTACCAGAAACTGTAAACCAGCCTGTTTTCATAGCACCTGAGCTATCAAGGTAGTACCAGCTACCATTATCTTTGAGCCAGCCAGTCTTCATTGGGCCTGAACCGTCGAGGTAGTACCAACTACCGTCTTTTACCCAGCCCGTTTGCATCCAACCAGAGTTGTCGAATCGGTACCAAACACCATTGATTTTTTCCCAGTCATTAGCTGTGTAAGAACCGTCGGCGTGTTTATACCACCAACGAGAACCAGAGCGAATCCATGAAGATGAACCAGAGTTTCCGCTGCCACCGACGAAGCTTTGACGAACTCGAGCTAAATATTCGTTTGGATCGTTTGTCCAAGTTTGAGGATTCGTATCAACTCTAGAATTAGAAGTTTGGTCAGAAGCATTAGCTGATACTGTTACAGTCGTAGAATACGTTTTACCGTCTGATGTAACTTTGATAGTTGTAGTTCCTGATTTGCGAGCGGTAATGTTTCCGTCTCGGTCAATTGTCGCGACAGAAGTGTCACTGCTTGACCAGTCACGATTTGTTGGAATGATGACTTCACGACTATTTTTAAATTTGCCCAGCAAATCAATAGTCAAAGACGAACTAGGCTTGACAGATAGATTCTGTTTTAAGCCAATCGAGTCAATGAAAGAAGAATGAGCCTCAGTGTATACAATGGAATCACCGTAAGTACCGACCAGCGAGTCAGATGACGAACCAGTTCCGAGCCACTGAGCTACTCCGCCTCCGCCATTTCCAGGCTTAATAAATGATGACATCGCTGTAGAAGTATTTTCTGGGTCAATCAAATTTTCATAATGACCGTAATCGCCTGATTTATTGATATAATTCTGCTTTTCAGCATAGAACTTATCAATAGCGTAATTGAACGAATCTGAACCGGCCGATAATACGATATTTTCGCCTGTAGGATAATTAGACATATTCCAGACATAATAGCCCCAAGGGTCTTCGCCTGTCAATTTGTTATGAGTATAGCTAATACTTACTTCAGCGGCTCGAATAAGCGTCGCTTTTTTGAAGTTTGAAGACCATACGACTGGCACGTAGCGGTCGACGAGTCCCTCGTTATAAGCTTCTTTTCGAATATTGTTGATTTTATTGATGATCGCTTGCTTGTCAGGCGTCAAATAAGACCCTTTTACTCCGATAATTCTATGACCGTTAGAAGTATACAAGCCGTTCGATATATTCACTGAAGAGCCTGAAGATGTCTGACCAGATACAACGCGTTCACTAGCTGATACTTGATTAGCTGTGATGATTCCGGCTCCAAGAAGTGATAGAGCTGAGATAGTTGCAAGTGTGAATTTTTTAGTTTGTTTGTTCATTTGAAGTTCTCCAATCTTTATTCATAGTGATGTGTGATTGCACTAAGCTAGCAGCTTTGACCTGAGCCTGTGCTTGACTGATAGTCGTAAGACCTGAGTTATTGACGATATAAATTCTGTCGAATTCATTATCATTTCGAATTGCTAAATGAATTTCTAATTCATGTAATATCCCCTATTTTTATTTATTGTAAAATAATCAGTTTGTCCTAAAAACTAGACTTTTTTGGACAAACTTGATAAAATGGAAGTGTAATAATAATTGGCCAAAATGCTGGATTTTAGAACCTTTTTTCTAACGAAAACGCTTCTAAAATAGACTGTATTTTCTGTCCAAAAAATCCTAGGTTTTTTGACAAGAACTATGAATTTTTTATCCAATTGTGAAAGGTGCTTTTTGATACTCCTAAGATGTCTGCACCTTCTCGTAATGTTATTTCTTTTTTCTTATATTGAGCTATCACATAAGGGAGATTATTCGGGACAATCAATTTTGGTCTACCGAATTTCTTCCCTTTTTTCTGTGCTTCCCGTATTCCTTCCATTTGTCTTTGTTTGATTTGTTCTCTTTCAAACTGTGCTACATAAGATAGGACTTGTAAAACGATATCGGAGATTAGTTTTCCTGTGATATTATCATTGCTATTCTTTGTATTTAATAAGGGGAAATCTAAAACAGTTATATTTACTTTCTTTTTCTTAGTAATTGCTTGCCATTGTTCTAAAATTTCATCATAGTTTCTTCCCAACCTATCAATTGATTTAATAACCAATTCATCATTCTCTTTCAAGGTAGTTAATAATTTTTGATATTCTATTCTGTCAAAATCTTTTCCTGAAACGTAATCAATAAAAATATTTTCTTTTGATAATTTGTTTTCTACTAAGGCTGAAAATTGCCTATCAATATTTTGTTCTTTTGTAGATACTCGAACATAACCGTAACGCATAAAAACTCTCCTTTTTACACTTATTGTAAAATATAAAAGAGGGCGAAATGCCCTCAAAGAGTAGTGTATTCAATTTCTATCAATTATACATTAGTTCAAACTGGTTCAAATAAGAAGAATAGCCATCCTTAAAAGTACATAAAAAGTCACAAAAGATGTTATAAAAAGTACATATAAGGGGATTTTGCTACTTATTTGTGTATAAAACAACTGACTATAATTCTCAAAACGTTAATCAATACGATTATATCAACGTTTCAAAGCACTCAAGAGTTTACCTCATGGGTGCTTTTTTTATGTTTTTTGAAAAAGTTCACCTCAAAGTTTACCTTATTTTCACCTTATTGTTTTAGAGACTGTAAGGCAAATTCACCGACGGCCATAGGGACTACATTAGAAGTATTGACATAAATCTGTGTTGTACCTGTATCGCTATGTGTTAGTGCTTTATAGATTCCATAGTTTAATCCAGTTTTAGCCATTTTATTTTCTCCTTTATACTCAATTGTTTTCAAAAAGCAACCTTGTCCATTGTCTGATGACAGTGGACTTTAAAACATTTTTTTCCAATCCTTGAATAACTTCTTGAAGCTTATCAATGACAGCTTCCAATGTTGGGAAAGCCTTATTTTTAAAACCTCGTTTTCGAATTTCTTTCCAGACTTGTTCAATAGGGTTCATTTCTGGTGTATAAGGTGGAATAAAAGCTAACTCAACATTACTTGGAATCTCTAAGGTACTTGATTTATGCCATATAGCATTATCCATGACAAGTAAAATATAGTTATCTGGATAAGCTTGTGAGACTTGCCGTAGAAATTCATTCGTCCACTCAGTATTGCATCCTCCGGCAATGAGGAAAAAGGAATCTCCTGTCTGAGCATCTACTGCCCCATAACAATAGCGATATTCTCGCATATAATGGCTAGGAATGCTAGGTCGAATTCCTTGAGGAGCCCAACAAGAACTCATCTTACTGATTCTCCCGAAACCAGCTTCATCTTGGTACATCAAACGTACTTTGTTATAAGTCCCCTCCTCTTTAAAGCGCTTACTTAAGGTCTCGAATGTAGATTTTATTTTTAGACGTCTCAATTGTCTGAGCATCTGCCTTCTTGGGATGTTCAGGTCTAGGAGTGACCGTTCGCCAACCATGGCGTTTCAGGAGATAATAGAAACCATCACGTGTGGAAGTGCGACCAATCTCTTTTTGATAGGCTTCAAATAACTGATTGACAGTTACAAATTCCCCAGCCTGAGCAGCTTCTATATGACGTTTTAGAAATGCTTGTTCTTCTTCGTAAGTCATATATTCTCGATGACGTCCACCACGGGTCTCTTGAAGAAGAGCCTCTAAACCAAACTCCTTATATTTTTTCAAATTCCTCCAAACAGTTGTTTTATTGCAATCTAGCAGATCCATGATTTCCTTATAACTCTTTCCTTTTGAGCGAAAATAAATAATCTGTAGACGTTTATAATATTTGGCGTACGATGAATCTCTCAGGAGTTTTTCAATTT
Source organism: uncultured Streptococcus sp. (assembly GCA_963541475.1). Lineage (GTDB taxonomy): Bacteria > Bacillota > Bacilli > Lactobacillales > Streptococcaceae > Streptococcus. The sequence continues at coordinate 12,111 of CAUTTK010000040.1, forward strand.
TCTGTATTTCTTCGTTTGTAAGTTTCATAACTACTATTATAAGATGGTTTTTGATTTTAGTCTAGTATTATTTTGTTATTTCTTGCTCACTATCTTCTCAGCAAAAACGTTGGGAGCAGGTGCGACAGAATTTCCGTTCAGCGAAGTATCTGATAAGAAAATAGGATTAACTGCTTTAACAAGAGCATCTTCTGGAAAGACAGTGGTAGAAGCAGGTGTGATAACGTGGAAGGCACCATGAGTTTCACTATTTAGAATATGTCTTTGGTACTTTCCTTCTTTACCAAAGACATAACGAGGAGCGTTTCCTAATTTTTCGTAGTAAGTTAGACCGATAAATTCTGGTTTCATTTTTAAAGTTTCTGGGATCATAAGTTTTTTCCTTTCTGATTGTAAAATAAAAAGAGTTAAGCTGGTAGCTTCACTCTTGAGTAGTAGTGAGTAGAGAGTTTACATTTAAACAAATTCTACTTCAGCATGAGAAAATCCTGTAACAAGTGATTTCTTTGCTAAAGACTCTAAGTTATTCAAAGCTTGAGTGTATAGTTGTGCGATTAGTTTATCAGATGAACTGAAGATTCTATAAGTAAATGTGTAATTATCGTAAAGTCTTTGACATGTAGTGCGAAAAAAGTTTATCATAGTTTCCTCCTTTATTGTAAAAGTAAAAAAGCTACTAAGAAAAAGAATACATAGTAGCTTTAGAGTGAGTCTATCGAGGTAGATAGACAGCAGTAAAGAAAAGTTATTTGGTTGAAGGCACTCTCCTTCACGGTGGCAACGTTTAGCAAGGTGCTTTGCATCAATTACCATAGCTTTCCCAGCCAATCTCAATAGGTAGTCATTATCATACCCATTGGGTTCTCTTACGCCCTTTGGCGAAGCCAGTTCACTTTACTATTCGGAAAAGTGCGAAAGTCCGAAATGCGTGGAAGCCCACAAAAAATGTTTTAAATCTTCACCTAAACCATCAAACAGATTTGATTTTTCTTTCCAAAACATTTACAATAAGGGTAGGAAGTTTATGTGTTGTTCTGACGATCAGTCCTCTGGTTGTCAGACGCACTTTTTATTTAATTTTCAAAAATCGTGTTGCTGAATATTAGGCATTATTATTTTTAACAACAGTATAACCAATAGCTATATTTGTCAAGAGGTTTTTGAAAAAATTCTTTAAAAATTTTTAAGAGGAACATGATGGATTTTTCGGAACGTTTAAAAAATCTAAGAAAACAAGCAAACTTTACTCAAGTTGAAGTTGCTGAAAAATTAGGAATTTCTGAACCTGCTTACGCTTCATGGGAGCGTAGCGTCACAAAACCAACACAAGAAAATCTTGTTAAGATTGCACAAGTTTTAAATGCGTCCGTGGATTATCTAGTTGGAAACTTAGAAGGAAAATCAGATAAACTAGATAATATTGAATTGCTTTTCCGTATGAAGTCAAAAGGACTGAGCGAAGAAGAAAAAGAAATCTTCAAAAAAGAGTTGATTGAATTTATGGAGGAGAGAAAGCATTATTTTATAGTTGCTTAGTTTTAAACGAGCATGTTATAATAAAGCTATGGCATATAGTACAGATTTTAAACAAGGAGCATTAGATTACATCAAAGAGGGA
>CAUTTK010000041.1:0-13681 GCA_963541475.1 uncultured Streptococcus sp.
CTAGGCTCGGACATAAGACAGCCGACAGCTCTTTCTATGGATATAAAAGTCATATCGCTATGACGGATGAACGGATTATTACTGCTTGTGTGGTCACTTCTGGCGAACAAAGTGATAGGAAATATTTACCTGAGTTATATGCCAAAACAAAGGAAAATAGTCTGGACATCGAAACTATTATTGGTGATGCGGCTTATTCAGGAAAGGACAACATTCAACTAGCCCGCAAAGAAAAGATTCATTTGGTGTCAAAACTGAACCCTTCTGTTTCAAAAGGTTACCGTAAAGAAGAGCATGCATTTGAATTTAATAAAGACGCAGGGCTATTTGTCTGTCCAGAAGGACACATGGCTGTTCGCAAAGCAAGGACAGGAAAAAAATATCAAAATAAGAATCAAGTTGTCACTCATTACTTTGACATTGAGAAGTGCAAGAGTTGCCTTTCCAAGGAAGGTTGTTATAAGGAGGGGACAAAGTCTAAAACTTATTCATTAGCTATTAAGAGGAACGACCATCTTTTCCAGAAGAAATTTCAGGAAACATCTTATTTTAAAGAAATTACCAGACATCGCTATAAAATCGAAGCGAAGAATGCCGAACTAAAACATAGACATGGCTTTGATGTCGCAAGGGCATCAGGTCTTTTCAACATGGAATTACAGGCAGCAACAAGTATATTCGTGGTCAATATGAAACGAATTATGACCTTAATAAATACAAAATAACCGAGGAATTCGCTCAAATTGATGAGAGATTCCTCGATTTTCCTTTCATTAAAAGTAAGCTCCTTATTTTTTCAGTGGGCTAAGTTTTTAATGTTTGTCTTTTATATATCTAATCTTCAAATTGTTTAATAATAAAACATTAAAAGGCGTATCTAAAAAATGTAAATGCTTGCTAAAAACGGATTTTCATAAAAATCTTCTTTTTAAAAAGTAGAATTATGTTAAAATACTAAAGAGGTGTAAATTATCAGATTATTTCAGCCGTACAGTGTAATTTGTAGATATTTCATAATTTTACGGCCTTTCAAAAATAGGATTGATTTTATTTGTAAGTAATGAAAAGTTTGAGAACAATTTAGTCACGTTCTACTTCAACGTATAAGTATTAGTTTAGGTGATGATAAAAATTAATTGTCCTACCATATTTGAATAGAGTTTTTTGAGAAATGGTTTAACCTTTACTTTGTATAGCACAGACTTTTCTGGAAAGGAGTATTAAGAAAGATTTTACGAAGAATAAATAATTTGATAATCAAAAAGACAGTCAAAGAGTAACTTGAAAGATATTATTGTAATAGGAGATATTTGAATGAAGGAAGTTTTAAAATTAAGAAAACGCCGAACAGGTCAATGGGTAACCGTTGCTGGGACGGTTTTAGTTGGTGCGTACATGGTATTTGGAAATTCAGTTGTGTTTGCAGATGAGACTTCAAATAACGTGCCTAAAATCACTGAAAACAGTACGGTAACTGAAACAGTAACATCCGGGTATAGTGATGTCGTGTTACCGCATTCTATTGAAAGCTCTTCTAATACGAATAGTGAAGTAACTTCTTCAGAGAAGGGTATAGTCACTGAAGAACATAAAACAAATTTTTCTGTGTCCGAACAGGTAAATCCAGAGATTGGTAAATCATCACCCTCAGAAGATGTTACTGCTCTAGTAGCAAATAATAATAGTTCTGTAGATAAGATTTCTACCAAAGAAGATGCGAATATAACCTTAGACAATTCGAAAGGTGAAGACAGAGCATCAGTTCTAACTAATTCTTCGGATAGTAGAGTGGAAAAAACAGTTGAGGAAGAAAATAGAAAACGTTTAGATTATTTTGAAGAGTTAAATGCCAGTGGTGCTTCGCGTATTGAAATTCCAGAAGGTATGACTGTTATAGATAATAATGCTTTTAAAAATAACACAAAATTAAAGGAAGTAATTTTACCGAGTACTCTAAAAAGCATAGGAATGTCAGCTTTTGAGGGGACATCGCTATCCAAGATAGAATTGCCATCAAGTTTAACGTATATTGGTGAGAATGCTTTTGCTAATATAAAGACGTTGACAGAAGTAACTATACCAAAATCTGTTGAAACTGCTAGTCATGCCTTTTATGGAGATATTAATCTTAAAAAAGTAAATTTCGAAGATGGTATTGTCACTATCCCGTCCGGTATTCTTTATAACACTGGTTTAGAAGAGATAGTTTTACCCTCTAGTGTCAAGGCTATTGGAAGCTATGCTTTTTCTAATAATAAATCTTTAGAAAAGATTAATTTGTTAGATGGAGTTAGACAGATTGAAGAAGGTGCTTTTTCAGGTGATAGCAAATTATCAGTTGTTGAACTTCCTAAAACTTTGACTGAGATTTCTAGATATGCCTTCTCTGATACTTCAAGTCTTACCCATATTAATTTACCGAGTGGTATTACAAATATTGGAACAGGTGCTTTTGAACATTCAGGTTTGACATCTATTGAATTACCTAAAGAGCTAACTGAAATAGGTAGATCTGCTTTTAGTGGAACGCATTTATCTGAAATCTATTTTCCAAAAAAATTAAATTATTTAGGGATTAATGCATTTTCTAATATTGATACGTTAAAAAAAGTTACAGTGACTTCTGATATCAATAAAAGTTGGGACGATTGGTATTGGGAGGGGCTCTTTGATGGCAGCCCGTTAACGACGGTTGTGATTGAAGAAGGAGTTACCAAAATACCAGCTAAAATGTTTTATAATCAACAAGGGATTGTGAATATCAACTTTCCATCAACGATGAAAGAAATTGCTGGCTATGCTTTTAAGAATACAAGTCTTAAGACTGTTCTTTTCCCATCAGCTATAGAAAAGATTGGAAATTATGCTTTCGGAGATATTGTAACATTGACTTCAATTGACGTAGGAAGTAATTTAGTTACAGGATGGAATGCTTTTAGTGGTAGTAAAAATTTAGTTACAATAAACCTTAAATCAGGGGCTAGAAAAATTGTTGATGGTTTTCTAGCAGATACTGGTATTACAGAATTTGTCGTACCAGAAGGAGTAGAAGAAATTGGGAAAGATGCTTTTTCTAGTAATAAACAATTAACAAAGATTACTTTACCATCAACTCTTAAAACTATTGGGGAAGGAGCGTTTTCAAATACTGGGCTAAAAGAAATTGTATTCCCTGCTTCGATGAAAACAATTCCAAAAGGTATTTTAGACAGTACTCAAGTTGAAAAAATTGTTTTATCAGAGGGTGTGGAAGAAATAGGTGATTATGCCTTTGCTAATAACAAGTTGTTGAAATCAGTTGTATTTCCAAGTACCCTGAAGAAGATTGGAAGAGCAGCTTTCAAGAATTCTAACTTAGAGTCAGTAACTCTTCCTTCAGGCTTAGAGGAAATAGCTGAAGAAGCATTTTCGTATAACAAACTATCAGCAGTTACTTTGCCTACTCAGTTAAAGACATTAGGTGATAATGCGTTCTCAAATAATAACTTAAAAGAAGTTACCCTTCCGAGTCATTTGGAAGTTCTTGGAACTGCCTTTGTTGATAATTCTGAATTAAGTAAGATAACTTTCTCAGAAGGTTTAAAAGAAATAAGAGGAGCTTCTTATTCCAGTCTCAGTGCATTTTCTGGAACGTCAATTAAATCGGTAGTATTACCAAAAAGTCTTGAAAAAATAGGAGATGGAGCATTCTATGATTTGAAAGGCTTAGCTGACATTTCTATACCAGAAAATGTGACTAGTATTGGAAATGAAGCCTTCTACAATACAGGTCTGACTTCTGTTGATTTACCAGCTAATCTGAAGACAATTGGTCGGTATGCTTTCAGTGGAACTAAACTAAAAAAAGTTGTCCTTCCGAGTCAAGTTGAGACTATTGGTAATCATGCATTTAGTATTGAATCACTAGAGTCAGTACATATTCCAAAATCTCTTAAATCTGTTACTAGTTCCTATAGTACTCGTTATATTTATCACGCATCATGGAAAAGCGTAGAATGGGGAGAGTATTATAATGCCATCTTTTCAGGAGATAAGAATCTAAAAACGGTTACTTTTGAAGATGGAATTTCAGAAATTATTAGTGGATTATTCAAAGAAACAGGTATCAATAAGATTGATTTACCAAGTAGTGTTACAAAGATTGGTTCTTCGGCATTTGCTAATTCTGATTTAACTACAATTAACTTACCGTCATCATTATCTGAAATTCAGGATTTTGCTTTTGCAAACACAAAACTCAAAGAAATTACCATTCCAGATAGTGTTGAAAAGATTGGTTACGGAGCATTTGATTCTGTTAAAACTCTAGATAAGGTTATTTTGCCTACAAATTTAAAAGAAATCTCAAGTAAGACTTTCTATAAGACAAATATATCTAAGATCACAATTCCTGAATCAGTGTCAAGTATTGGAGGGATTGCTTTCGCTGATACTCCTTTGAAAAGTATTACGTTACCAAATAACTTAATATCAATAGGACAAAATGCGTTTTCAGGTACACAACTAACAACTGTTGTTCTACCATCTAAAATAAAGACACTGGAAAATGAAGCTTTTGGGGAAATTGCTAACTTAGTCTCAGTAAATATCCCTTTGAGTCTTGAAAGTGGCTATAATGCTTTTTCAAACAGTAAGAAACTTGAAAATGTAATCATTGAAGATGGTCGTGAAAAAATTCCAGCAGGTCTTTTAAGTAATATTGGGATTAAAACATTTACCCTGCCTTCTACAATTAAAACAATAGAAAATAATGCCTTTGCTCAAAACGATTATTTAAGTGAAATTGTTTTAAATAATGCTTTGGAAACCATTGATGACAGAGCTTTTGCTAATGCAAATTTAAAACATGTTAAATTGCCTGATAGTTTGACTTATTTGGGTAGGGGAGCCTTTGAAAATAACCATTCACTCACAGAAGTAATCTTTTCCAAAAAGTTGAGAAATATTTCTGAGAATGCTTTTGCTAATACAGGACTGACCAAATTAGAAGTTCCAAGTAATATTGAGGAAATTAATTCTGGTGCTTTTTACAATACTAAATTATCTGACTTAATTTTATCAGAAGGAATTAAACGAATTGCTTCGTCAGCTTTTGTTGGTAATCAGTTGAAGGTGATAGAGTTACCGGCCTCTTTGCAATATTTAGGAAGTTCAGCTTTTGGAAATAGTAGTAAGCTAAGAGTCGTAAAAATCAAGTCAAATATAGAACTTGATAAATATTATGATGTTAACACAATCTCACCGTTTAGCTATCGAGATTATTATAGTGATGAAATATCTAAACAAAGACCTGAGAGTATCTTCGTTAATTTTGAAGGTGGCGTTAGCAAGGTATCAGACTATCTTTTTAACGGTGTAACACCTGTAAAATCAGTGACATTTAAAGACAATATTAATCTTACCGAAATTGGAAATCACGCTTTTGATGGAACTAGTCTTACGTTCTTAACTTTGCCAGATACTGTGGAAACGTTAGGGGAGTTCGCTTTTGGAAATATTAACACTTTAAATAGTGTTAATATTCCTGAAAAATTAACAACAGCAGATAGAGCCTTTGCAGGCAGTAAGAAATTGAATGAGTTGCGTAATAAAATTGAAGGTATCCGTATACCTGATGGTATGTTTGAAAACACAGGTTTGACAACCTTTATCGTACCTTCAGGGATTAAGGAAATTGGTAAATATGCATTCCGAAATAATAAGTCTACAGCTATAAGTTTTGAAGGCCCACAAGAAGGTTTTAAAGATGTTATTCTACCTGTTGGTTTAACAAAAATTGATTCACGTGCCTTTGAATCAACGGAGATAGATTATTATGATATTCCAGATACTGTCAGTGAGATTGGAGATGGAGCATTCCGATTTAATCCTAATTTAAAGAGCATAAAGCTACCATCTGAGTTGCAAGCCTTAAAAGGTTATCTTTTTGAAGGAAACAAAGGCATGAAACTACTAGTTATTCCAGATAAAGTTGAAAGTATTGATACTAATGCTTTTGTTAATATGGAAGGGTTGGAAAATGTTTATATTCCTGCAAGTGTAACGAATATTGGAGAAAACCTTATTGCAAACAAGGACAAGGTAACATTCCATGTTGTAGGTGGTTCTTATGCCGAGACTTATTTGAAAGCTAATGGTTTTAAGACAGTAGCAGTAGGTGATGATTACAAGCACTACAACGATAGTATTGTGACAAGAGCTCATTTACTAACAACATCTCAGAATCTAAAATTTTCTGGAGATCTTTCGCTTCGTTTAGAATACGAATTAAAGACAGCAGGGCGTAACATCTCAGATACAGAGATTGTTATCACACTGCCAGATGATAAGGTAAGTTTTAATTCAGAAAACCCTATTGTTAAAAAAGGTACGATTTCAGGAAAAAATAAAAATGTTTTAACATTGAAGGACATAAATTCATTAAAAGGAACTTTTGACTTTAATGTTAAAACAACAGCGGAAGAATTAACCTATTTAGATATTGTCGCACAAATTCGTTATAAGGAAAATGGTATTCAAAGAGCCGAGCTTCTAGGACATATTAATGAAGAAATGTCGTATTTGACTATAAATGTTAATGATTATATTTCTAGTAATTCGTTAACAGTATCTGGGAAGACTAAGCCAAATACCAAAATAAAATTATTTGTTAAGGATTCATCTGAAAGAATCTTGGAAACAGTCTCTAAAGAGGATGGCAGTTATAGTGCAGTAGTGCCAGTAGATGTTTCAAAATTATCAAGTGATGAAAACTCTTTAAGAAAAATCTTATTAACAGTTATTTCAGAAATTTCACGGGATAACATAATTGCTAAAAGCAAGACTATATTATATCACTCATCTGCCCCACGTCTAAAATCATTTATTATGAAACATCATGGACAATCGTTTGATTTAACTGATGGTAAACCAAATAATAATGTAATTTTCCGACCAGGCGAAAAGTTTGAATTTGAAGTGGAGTTAGAGAATGATAAAAATGTTTCTGGAGTTTCTATAAAAACATCTCGAAATAATAAAGATGGATTTATTCATTTAAGTAGACAGTCTAATCCTCACTTATTCAAATACAAAGGCTTTTTCGATGTAAATGGTATAAGAGATGATTTCATTCCAAAAGATTTTGTCATTAAAGTTGAAACGCTTAACAGTCGAGATAGTGATGGGGATGGTCTAATTGACTCGGATAAATTAAAGGAAACGGATAAGGTTGTAATCAGTAACGATAATCCTATAATTGCCGATAAACATAACAATAGTTGGGATGTGTCTGATAGGGATTTGTTGATATTTTCAGGTTTAGCTTATCTCTCTCCAAAAGATTTAGAGAAACTATTACCTAAAAATGGGGAAACAGGAGTATCACATTTTAATTTTGATGAGTTAAACGCAGATAACAAACCGAAACATCAATTCTACGATTTAAATCTTGTGTCTACAGACAGAGGCTTATTCTCTAATTGGGTATTTGTTAATCAACTAGAAAATGCTTATAAGGAGCCTGAAATAAGGGGAAGAGATACAGCTGTTGGTAATTATCATTCTACAGTATCATATTTTATTGATAAGAATAAAAGAAATATAATAGTTGCTTTTAGGGGAAGTGATGAAAAGTCAAATAGACTACTTCGAGATTTTACCGATAATGAAGCCGTATGGGGAAATCGATTAATTCTAAATAATACATTTTTTGGGAAAAATCCTCAAGAGAGAGCCGCAAAATATCAGATTAGGAAAATCATTGATGAAATCAGAATAAACTATCCACATATTGAAAATCTTTATATAACTGGGCATTCCTTAGGTGGTTATCAAGCAGTTAATGCTGGAGACTGGATTTTAGAAGATGATAAGTTAGCTGATATTGAAGCAAAATTACGAAGAGTTCTTAATTTCAATGGTCCAGGTTTTCAACATAGACCTGATAGTCTTCAGAGAGCAACTTCAAAAGGTAAAATGTTTACTCGTTATTTGGTTGATGAAATAGACTTTGCTAATAGCTTCGCAACAATAGGACCGATGCCAAATGATGTTAAGGTACCATACAAAAAGGAGACCATTAATAATTCCCAAGTTGAAGTCCATAATTTAACATCTTTCTTCTATACTTTAGATCAGGGTTACCGTTCTTCTAAATCACGTTTTAGAGATAGTGGTAATTATCCTTTAATCACTGACGTTGTTGAAGTTAAAAACTATCTTTTAACTCTTCCTGAATCGCCAAATTATGTTATTGATCCATCTGGAACAATTATGAATAGCGTAACAAGTAAAGCCCTATCTGGTGCCCAAGTTACAGTCTACTTTAAGGATGCTAATGGCAAGGAGAAAGTTTGGAATGCTGATGACTATTCTCAACTTAACCCAGTATTAACAAGTGTAAATGGGGAATTTGCTTGGGATGTTCCTGAAGGCCTTTGGAAAGTCAAGGTTTCTAAAGAGGGGTACATTTCATCTGAATCTGATTGGCTTCCTGTAGCGCCTGTTCAAACGGGGATTGACTTTAAATTGGTACCTCATACTTATTCCCTTACTTACAATTTAGGTGGTGGTAGTGTTACTCGTGACTTACCTTCAACATACCAAACCGATGTTGAAATTCCTTTGGGTAGTCCAGCTCGTAGTGGTTATATTTTTGAAGGGTGGTATGATAATCCAGATTTTATTGGGAATAAGATTGATAGTACTCTCTTTAATTCAGTTGGTGATAAAACCCTATGGGCTAAGTGGGCGCTAGCTAGACAAGTTAAAACTCGTCAGGAGAGTCGTGTCATCACAACGGATAAAGTAGAATATGTTGATGATGCAAGTCTTGAAGCAGGTAAAATTCGAGAAGTTGCAGCAATAAACGGAAAAGTTTTAGTAGAAATCACAGACGTTTATGTAAATGGTGAATTGCAATCAAGTACAGAAAGAGAATTATCACGTATTGAACCGCAATCTAAGAAGGTTTATCGAGGAACAAAACAGGTATCCCAAGTTCCAGATGTTGCACCAATAGAGCAAAATAAACCAGAGGCTATTATTGAAACCAAGGTTCGTCAAGAAAGTCGAGCTCTTAAGACTGATAAGGTTGAATACGTTGATGATTCAAGTCTAGATGTAGGCAAAGTTAGAGAAGTTGCAGCAATAAACGGAAAAGTTTTAGTAGAAATCACAGACGTTTATGTAAATGGTGAATTGCAATCAAGTACAGAAAGAGAATTATCACGTATTGAACCGCAATCTAAGAAGGTTTATCGAGGAACAAAACAGGTATCTCACGTCCCAGATATTGCACCAATGGAGAATAATAAACCAGAGGTTATTATTGAAACTAAGGTTCGTCAAGAAAGTCGAGTTCTTAAGACAGATAAGATTGAATATGTTGATGATTCAAGTCTCGATGCAGGCAAAGTTCGAGAAGTTGTAGCAATAAACGGAAAAGTTTTAGTAGAAATCACAGACGTATATGTAAATGATGAGTTGCAATTAAGTACAGAAAAAGAATTATCACGTATTGAACCGCAAGCTAAGAAGGTTTATCGAGGAACAAAACAGGTATCTTACGTCCCAGATATTGCACCAATTGAGATTATTAGAATCGAACGTAATAATATTACGAAAGAGCATCAAGGGGTTTCTACTGTAATAAATACTAAGATAGAGCAAGTAGTGATGAATCAATCGTCTTCAGAACCTTTTTCATCAAAAGAAACAACCATAAGAACTAAAGGTTATTTACCAAATACAAGTAGTGAATATGGTTATGGTTTTGAGTTGGCAGGTATTATTGCTTTAGCAACGGCTCATTTTGGAATCATCTCAAATAAGAGAAAGAAAAATATAAAAAACTAGTTATTAGTGATGGATTAACTCAACTTTAAGAATTATTCCACATTAAGACTAATGAGAAAGTTCTCAGAAGTGATATTCGGCTCTATAATATTTGTAGTGGGTAAATCCCCTATGAATATTATAGAGCCTATTTTGTTGTAGAAAAAAAGTCCCATAAGATCTATAATGAAAAGCGATAAAATAACTCATTATAAAGATTTATATGGAACAATTACATTTTATCACAAAACTTCTCGATATCAAAGACCCTAATATCCAAATTATAGATATCGTTAATAGAGATACCCACAAAGAAATCATCGCTAAACTGGATTATGAGGCTCCAACTTGTCCTGATTGCGGAAGCCAAATGAAGAAATATGATTTTCAAAAACTATCTAAGATTCCTTACCTCGAAACGACTGGTATGTCTACCAGAATCCTTCTGAAAAAACGCCGTTTTAAGTGCTATCAATGCTCTAAAATGATGGTCGCTGAAACTTCTATCGTCAAGAAGAATCACCAAATCCCTCGTATCATCAACCAAAAGATTGCTCAAAAGTTGATTGAAAAGACTTCTATGACCGATATTGCCTCATCAGCTGGTCATATCAACTTCAACTGTTATTCGCAAGCTCAATGATTTTCACTTTGAGCATGATTTTTCTCGCCTTCCTGAGATTATGTCTTGGGATGAGTACGCCTTCACCGAGGGAAAGATGAGCTTCATTGCACAAGATTTTGACAAGCTCAATATCATCACTGTTCTTGAGGGCAGAACACAAGCTATCATTCGAAATCACTTTGACTTAGCTAAATAGCTTTTTCCGTGTGCTAAAATCGTTCTTGATCGTTTCCATATTGTCCAACACTTGAGTCGTGCTATGAGTCGTGTTCGTGTCCAAATCATGAATCAGTTTGAACGAAAATCCCATGAATACAAGGCTATCAAGCGCTACTGGAAACTCATTCAACAAGATAGTCGGAAGCTCAGCGATAAACGTTTTTATCGCCCTACTTTTCGCATGCACTTGACCAATAAAGAGATTCTAGATAAACTTTTGAGCTATTCAGAAGACTTGAAATACCACTATAATCTCTAGCAACTCTTGATGTTTCACTTTCAGAATAAAAAGCCTGACAAATTTTTCGGACTCATTGAGGACAATCTAAAGCAGGTTCATCCTCTTTTTCAGACTATCTTTAAAACCTTTCTAAAGGACAAAGAGAAAATCATCAATGCCCTTCAGTTACCCTATTCCAATGCTAAATTGGAAGCCACCAATAATCTAATCAAACTTATTAAGCGAAATGCATTTGGATTTCGAAACTTTGAAAACTTCAAAAAACGGATTTTTATTGCTCTGAATATCAAAAAAGAAAGGACGAAATTTGTCCTTTCTAGATCTCAGCTTTTCTTCAACCCACTACAGTTGACAAAGAGCCAATCTACGTAGCTTTATCTCGAACGTTGTTTTCCAGCGTTGCGATTTTTGTGTTTTTTCTTGCTTGTGATAGCAGTTGGTTGTTCAGGGGTAACGTCTTTTCGTCCACTTGGTGTAGAGAAAGAACTTGCTTTTGGTGGGTTCTTTGCCAGTTCTTCACGGACTTTTTTGCGAAGTTTTGGACGAACGATATAGTTGACGATAAACTGTTGGAGAATCATCATGAAACCACCGACAACCCAGTAAAGTGTGACACTGGCTGGTGAAATGAGGGAGAAGACAACAATCGTGATTGGGCTCACGTAAGCCATTTTCTTGATTTGTTCTCTTTGCGTTTCGTCTTCTACTCCGTGAAGTGAAAGGAGCGATTGAAGATAGTAAAGAATACCAGCGAAGGCAACCAAAATCATACTTGGAGAACCTAGAGGAATGCCTAGGTAGCTTGCTTGAGCAACCCCTTCAGTATGTTGGGCAGCAAAGTAGATAGCAGAGAAGAAAGGCATTTGAAGGAGGATAGGGAAACATCCTACACCACCAAACATGCTGATGCCGTGTTCTTTTTGAGCGGCAAAGAGAGCTTGTTGGGCTTCGAGTTTTTCTTCTTGAGTAGTCGCTTCCTTGAGACGTGTTTGGTGTGGCTCAAGGACGTGCTTGAGGGCGTTCATCTTTTCAGAGTGAAGCGTTGCCTTCCATGATTGGTAGATACCAAGTGGCAAGATAATCAAGCGCACGATAATGGTTACGATAATGATAGCCATACCAAAGCCTAGACCTTGATCAGTAGCGAAGTACTTGATAGCTTCAGCCATAGGCGCTCCGAAAGTATTCCAAATAAATCCTGTTGGCTCTCCTGTTGCTTTATCGACGCTAACACAGCCAGTCAAGACAAGCAATATAGCCACTCCCATAGCCGAGAGTGCAACACGTTTAATAGATTTCACTGTTTTTATTCCTTCTTTAAAAATTATACCTTTCTATTCTACTGTTTTTTTACAAAATATACAATAGTTCTAGAGACCTAATTTGCGATTTTAAAGTCAGGGTAGGGAGGAAAGTTGCTCAGTTTGACATCTAAGTAGCTGACTTTTGAAAAAGGTGTGGGTCCTTTTCGGATTTCTTGGATAAATTTTGCCATGATAGCAGATGAGTTTGCTTGGGCTAAGATTTCGACTGTGCCATCGTCGTTATTCCATACCCGACCTGTGATGCCACCGATTTCAAGCGCTAGGCTGTAAACACCCCAACGAAAGCCGACTCCCTGCACCCTACCTTGGGCAATCATTCTAACCTTTTGCATACCAAACCCCTTTGATTGTGTTATAATATTTCTATGACTATTATAACCTCAAAAGCCAATTCTGTGGTAAAAAATGCCAAGAAATTACACCAAAAAAAATACCGCAAGTCTGCCTATTTGATTGAAGGCTGGCACTTGTTTGAAGAAGCTGTTCAAGCTGGAGTGACGATTGAGAAAATCTTTGCCCTAGAAAGTTATCGAGATCAGTTAGTTGCTTTTCCGCAAACTGTCTGGGTGTCAGAGGATATTTTGCTAGATTTGGCAGATTCTCAGACTCCACAGGGAATTGTTGCCGTGGTTCAAAAAGAAGAAGTAGGGCAAGCTGACTTTAGTCAGGGCAAGTTCTTGTTTTTGGAAGATGTGCAAGATCCTGGTAATGTGGGAACTATCATTCGGACTGCGGATGCCGCAGGCTTTAAAGGAGTGATTGTTTCAGATAAGTCAGCAGACATATATAGTCTTAAGACCCTCCGTTCTATGCAAGGCAGTCATTTTCATCTGCCTATTTACAGGATGACTAGTCAAACGCTTCTCGAGGAAGCTAAAAAGGCAGGTATCCCTGTGCTGGCAACCACTCTTTCCAAGGATTCTAAAGATTATCGTGACTTGCCACATTTAGATCAGTTTGTCTTGGTTATGGGAAATGAAGGTCAAGGAATTAGTCCCCTCATGGCTAAAAGTGCAGACCAGTTGGTCCATATTAGCATGAAGGGTCAGGCCGAGAGTCTCAATGTTGCCGTTGCAGCAGGTATTTTGATTTTCCATTTAAGCTAATTTTAATTTTCTTTGTTATAATCAAGGAAAGATGTTCATAGAAAAGGAGAAAAGATGAATCATACTATTATACAAGACCGTGTAGGTCTCAATCAATTTTACGCTAAGGTCTATGCCTTTGTTGGTCTGGGAATCGGGCTATCCGCCTTGGTATCTGGTCTCATGTTGACGGTCTTTCAGTCTCAGTTGGTTTACTTTTTGATGCAGGGACGTCTCTGGTTGACCATTGCAACCTTTGCAGAGCTAGCTCTGGTCTTTGTTGCCAGCAGTATGGCTTCAAAGAATAGTCCAGCTGCTCTTCCAGTATTTTTACTTTACTCAGTATTAAACGGCTTTACCCTTAGTTTTG
>CAUTTK010000042.1:0-13617 GCA_963541475.1 uncultured Streptococcus sp.
TGAAACGTTAAATAACCTGTAAGGCTGATAGTGAAATTAATACTATTAGCCTTATTATTATGTGACTAATAGTCACATAATAATAAGGCTAAACAAATTGATTAGGAAACTCAAACTAAGTTCCAACAATGCTTTAGGAACTACAGTCTACTACTTCAGATTCAGTTCACTATAATTTCCAAGCGAATCTTATGATAGCTACTTTGTTAGGATGCTCTTATTTTTTATCAGACAAAACAAAAGGATTAAGAAAGTTATTCTCCTTAATCCTATAGTCTCTTAAGACTGACGTTGTCCGAAATCTGCAATCATCTGCTCCATTTCTTGTCGACTCGGAGTTGTCAGCATATAAAGGTAATCTCCTTGAAGTTCCGCAAAGGCCGCTGGCATGATTTTTTTAACCTTGAACTGCTGACTATATTTGGCAAGCAAGTCCTCCTCAGAATAGACATAGTGAGCATTTGCACGTCGAGAAGTAGCCAAACAATACTGAGGTTCAAACTCTGACACTGGGAACTCTTCTCCTGCGACAATAGCTGCATAGCCACGATAAAGATCCAAAGAATGAGCAAAGTTATAAACATCAATGGTGAAACCACCTGCAGGGCGATTATTGTACTCGATGGCAATGTAGTCGTCCCCTTCACGGAAGAACTCAATATGGAAGAACCGTTCTTTCATACCAAATTCTTTAACGATAGCCTCACCATATTTACGTAATTTGGAATTCATATCCTTGAGGACATAGTAGGAATTGTCCATCTTATAAATCATGAGATCAAGCGGTGTATAGGCGTAGTCAAAGGTCGTTGAGAAGACAATTTTACCATCCTTGTCTACGAGCCCGTCAAAGGTACAAATTTCACTGGAAGTGACAAATTTTTCAAAGAAATAAATAGTTGAATGGTCCCATTCTTGTTTGAAGTGATTGATATCATCTTCTGTCTCAAGTTTAAAGGTTGCGGCTGCGCCCACTCCATTGTCAGGTTTGGCAATCATTGGAAGGCCAATTTCTTTCACTGCTTGATCAACATCTGCTTCTGTCTGGATAACAGCGCCTGGTACAACAGGTACGCCTGCCTTCTGGAAGAGTTTCTTCATTTCAGACTTAAATTTCGTCTTTTTGAGATCTTCTGGTTTGGCACCAAAGACATTGAATTGTTCTCTGAGTGTTGCATCCAGTTCTAGCCAGTATTCATTATGGGACTCGATGCGGTCAATCGGGCCATGTTTATAAAAGAGAAAAGCAACAGCGCGCTTGACTTCGTCTACATTTTCAAGATTGTCAACACGGAAATACTCAGTCAGGCTATTGCGTAAAGGTTCATCCAATTGCTCATATGGTTCTTGACCAATTCCCAAGACTGTGATGCCTTTATTAGCTAGTTCAATAGTAAACTGTTGAAAGTTTTGCGGATAGTAGGGAGAAATAACAAGGTAATTCATAGGTAACTCCTTTTATAAATAGAGATTTCCAAGGAAATAAGGCATTTGTTTGCGCCACCATTCCCAGTCGTGGGCGACATCGTGTCCCCATTCAGCAAACCAAGCTGGAATTTGTTTCTGGTCAAAGGCTTCTTTAAGCTTGTAGAAGGATGGCAGACCATCTTGTTCCCAGGCACCAAGACCCGTACAAAGTACAATCTCTGCCTGACGGTAACGGTCAATAAACCAGCCGTCGTTCTGGTTCCAGATATAATCTACTGGCGAGTTTTGGTAAATCGCGTCATCATTGTAGTAATCCCCGACAAAAAAACGTACATCGTAAACACCACTAAGAGCAATTACTTTGGTAAAGACATCTGGATGCTGGAGGAAGAAATTGACAGCATGGTAGGCGCCCATGGAGCAACCTGTCGTCATCATACCATCAAACCAACCTGTCTTATGCTTGATAAAAGGAATGGTCTCCTCAATCACATAGCGTTCGTAGGCACGGTGCATCTCTGCTTGGTCGTGACCATTTTTCCAAGTGGCCAACCAGCTCTCACTATCCACACTAGAAAGAGTAAAGAACTGGACACGGCCTTCCTCGATAAAAGAAGCACAGGCATCAATCATGCCAAAATCATAGTATTCGTTGTGACTACCACCTGATGAAGCAAAGACAACAACTGGAATTCCAGCATGTCCATAACGGTTGAGGTACATTTCACGGTTGAGGTGACCACTCCAGTGGCTAAGATGCTCAATATGCATATTATCTCCTTTCTTACTTTACCAGTTTTCTGCAAAAAATCTCAGACAGTCTGGTAAATTTTCCGACCAAGGGATTTCACTATGGATGGCGCCAGACTGAACTTTTAAAACAAGATTATCTAAGTGTACCCCACCTGCTATCAAATCATGGTAATAGCGAAGAGACGAATCGATATAGGCTTGTTTGATATTACCAGCCATCAGGGTCTTGTCCGTATCATCTGCTTCTTCTGTTCCTACATAGATGAAGATGCGCTGTTCAGGAGACAGTTTCTTCCGATCGATATAGCGGTTAAAGGCGTCTTGGTGAAGCCAGTTTGCAGATGAAAAGACACCTAGACAACCAATTTGGTCTTGGTATTCCAAACCGATAAACTGGGTAATATTGCCTCCTAGCGAAGAACCAATCATAGCCGTATGCTGGCGATCAGCTTTTGTACGGTAGGTCTCATCGATAAAAGGCTTGACCACCTCCATGACAAACTCGGCGTACTCCACACCTTTACCGCCAAACTGCTGCCCAGGAATAGGAGATTCTTGGAATTTCCAAGCCGCATACTCATTCATCCGCCCCATACCATCATTGTCAATGGCAACGACAATCATGCGACTGATATCGGGATTTCGTTTGATGGCTGGGATAATCTTCCACGAGTGACCAATGAAAGATTCTTTACTGTAAAAGACATTTTGCCCGTCATGAAAGTAAACAACAGGATAAGAACGATCCGTGTCTTTCTCATAATCTTTAGGAAGAAGAACACGTACACGGCGCTCCTTACCAGTGTAAGGAACCTTGAGTTTGTGTTCTTTCATTTTTAGATAAAAGTAGGATTGATTCATTGTCAGAAAACTCTCTATATTCAAAATTTTATCTCATTATATCACAATTATAGAAAAAAAGTTAGCTTTGCTTCCATTTTTGGAATTAAACACTAACTTTTCATTTACTTTTCTAAATTCTTTTGGATTTTCTGATTAGAGCAGATTGTCAATCAAGTCATCGACTTCATCTTTTTCAACCTGAGGTGTAATTTCAGTAATCATGATTCCAGCCACCGCTCGCTCAACTAAGCCCTTAACATCCATCCGTTTTTCATACTGCTCTGCATTTTTAATCTTAGGATTGGTCTTAGGACGGTCAGGCGCAAAAATGGTACAGCAGTCTTCAAAAGGCTGGATAGAAATATCAAAGGTATCGATTGCCTGGGCAATGTCAATGATTTCCAATTTGTCCATAGTAACCACAGGACGAATGACTGGAGTGCTGGTCACAGCGTTGATAGTCTGCATACTTTCCAAGGTCTGGCTAGCTACTTGACCAAGACTTTCCCCATTGATGATAACTAAACCGTTTCTCACCTCACGAATACGATCAGTAATCCGCATCATAAAGCGACGCGTCAAGGTCATGAGGTAGGCTTCTGGCGCTTTAGCCTTGATTTCCTCTTGAATCTCTGTGAAAGGCACTTCGATAAACTGGATATTGCCCCCAAACTTGGTCAATTTACGGGTCAAATCTTGGGCTTTTTTAAGAGCCCCTGGACTAGTATATGGTGGGCTAGCAAAGTGAACCGCCTCAATATCTACCCCTCGTTTAAGAGCTAGATAACCCGCCACAGGTGAATCAATTCCTCCTGATAACATGAGCATGCCTTTACCAGAACTTCCCACAGGTAATCCTCCTGCTCCACGAAAGGTTTCATAGGAAATATAAGCTGCTTCCTCACGAATCTCAACCTGAAGATTAATATCTGGATTTTTCATCTGAGCTTTCACGTTTGGAATAGCCTTGAAAACAGCACTACCAAGAGTTTGATTGAGTTCACGACTATCAAGTTCAAAGGTGTGGTCGCTACGCTTACCAGTGATTTTAAAGGTCATCCCTTCCTTGTAAGTTTCTTTCATAATCTCTTGGACAGAAGACTTCAAAACTTCCACGGACTTTTCGACTTTATAAACGGGAGAGAAGTTTTGAATTCCAAATACTTGTTTGAGCGATTCTGCTACTGCGGTATAATCAGCTCCATTGAGGTAAGCGTGGGCACGATCGCGATCTGCCGTTACCTTAACTTGGGGATAGATAGACAAAACGTCTGAAATATTATTACGAAGTTTATTGATGAAACGCATACGATTTTTGTGCTTGGTTGACAATTCTCCATAGCGAATCATAATTTCTGAATACTGCATAAATGCTCCTATCTTACTTTTCTAGTTTGATTATAAATTAATTTTAGCTTGGTCAAAAACTGCTCGACCTGACTCATATCATTTTCGAGGTCTAGGCTAAGACGCACAGCTGACTGGGCCTTGTCCTTATCCACTCCCATAGCAATCAAGGTACCTGCAGGTTTCCCAGCCTTGGACGAACAAGCAGAGGTCGTTGAGATAAAAATATCATAGTCTTCATAGGCATGGACGATGACTTCACCACGAACACCCTTAATTCCAAAAGTCAGGATATGAGGGGCGAAGTCTTCCTCATCTGAAAAGACAAATATATCCGGATAGTCCAAAAGTGCTTGACGAATCACTGCCTTCATCTGCTCAGTTTTGCTTGTAAAAATATCTAGCTTTTCCATAGATAAACGGAGAGCCTTAGCTGTCGCTGCAATCCCTGCCACATTTTCAGTTGTCGAACGATAATCTCGCTCCTGACCACCACCTGTTAAAAGAGGCGTAATCTTCTTGCCAGACTTGATATAGACAAAGCCAACACCACGGACCCCATGAAACTTATGACTAGAGAAAGTCGCAAAATCCACTCGTTCTGTCAGATACTTTTCAGTCGAAATTTTGGCAAGCGCCTGAACCGCATCAATATGGAAGGAAATAGTTGGTTTGTCTGCCAAGAGTTCTGAAATAGCCTCAATGGGCTGAACAGAGCCGATTTCATTGTTAACTGCCATGATGGAAACGAGGGTCGTATCAGATCGTATCAAATCTGCTAACGCCTCAACATCCACAAATCCTTTGTTATCAACTGGAGCAAAATCTACTTCAAATCCTTGAGATTTCAACCAGAGAGCTGACTCTTTGACTGCCGGATGTTCAATGGCTGATACGATGATGTGCTTGCCAAACTGGGCTTTTTCAAAGGCCACACCCTTTATGACCCAGTTATCCCCTTCTGTTCCACCAGAAGTAAAGAAGATTTCATCGCTTTTCTTACCGATTAAATCTGCAATCTGTTGGCGAGAAGCATCTAAGATTCGTGTTGCCTGGTCTCCCAAACGATGGAGACTAGATGGATTTCCTAAAATTTTTGAAGCGACCTGCATATAGGTTTCAAGGGCTTCAGGATAGGGCTTGGTCGTCGCCGAATTATCAAAGTAAATCATGTTTTCTCACGCTTTCTAAAATCACTCCTTCTATTGTATCATGAAACGGAGCTTGCGACAAGAAAGGGCAATTCTTCTTTTTTTAAGATTTTTTTAAAGAAATGAGGTATAATAAATTTTAATCAAAGGAGAGAATGTATGTCTAATTATCGTAGAACTTCAAAACCAAAAACAGAACACATTAAAAAAGGATTTACGGTCTTTCAAAAAATCGTTGCGACTATCGGTAGTATCCTTGGCTTGATTACTGCGACTATCACGATCATGAACGCCTTGGATAATAACAAAAATACTAAAAAAGAACCTACGACAAGCCAGACGACAACCATTGTCAAAGAAATTCAAAAGGAATCCCCTAAGGAAAACACCAGTCCCAATAAGGAAAATAATACTAGTCAAGAAAAAACACAACCAAAAGAAACTCCAAAATCCAGCGTCAAGGAAGAGAAAAAAGAAGAGCAGAAAACAGCAACTCAGGATTCCTCTACCCCTGCTCCTACTCCAAGTAAACCTACCACTGAAAATGAAAAACAGTCCAATACCCCAACTTCAGAAAATAAAAGCAATCAATAGCCAGTAAAATAGCTTCCCTCCAAACTTGGAAAGAAGCTATTTTTTTATTGTTGCAACACTTTTCTTGGTTTGGTACCTTCAGCTGGACCAATGACACCTGCCATTTCAAGTTCTTCCATGAGACGGGTCGCACGGTTAAATCCAACTGACAAACGACGCTGAATCATAGAAGCACTGGCTTTCTGGGTTTCGATAACCAAAGCCTTGGCTTCTTCAAAAAGCGGATCTCCACCAGTTTCACCATCTGAAAATTCTCCGTCATTTTCAGAAACCTCACCTGGATCAAAACTCTCATCATAGTCCGCATCCGCCTGAGCCTTGATGAAGTTTACGATGCGTTCGACATCGTCATCCGAGATAAAGGATCCTTGCAGACGAACTGGGTGATTTTCATCGATTGGTTTAAAGAGCATATCTCCTCGACCAAGCAGTTTTTCCGCTCCATTTTCATCCAAAATCGTACGGGAGTCTGTTCCTGATGAAACGGCAAATGCCACACGAGAAGGAACATTGGCCTTGATCAGACCAGAAATGACGTCAACCGATGGGCGCTGAGTCGCAAGAATCATGTGAATACCTGCAGCACGCGCCTTCTGCCCCAAACGGATAATGGCATCTTCTACTTCCTTGCTGGCCACCATCATAAGGTCAGCCAACTCATCCACAATCACGACAATGAGTGGTAGCGGAATTTGCTTGTACTCAGACTGGGCATTGAACTCCTCTACCTTGGTATTAAAACCTGCAATATTCCGAACTCCCACCTTAGCAAAGAGTTCATAACGGTTTTCCATCTCATCTACAACCTTTTGCAGGGCCTTGCTAGCCTTACGTGGATTGGTCACAACTGGAATCAAGAGGTGAGGAATATCATTGTAAACAGATAACTCAACCATCTTGGGGTCGACCATCATAAATTTAACTTGGTCAGGTCTCGCCTTCATGAGGATGCTGGCGATAATGCCGTTAACCGCTACTGACTTCCCTGAACCCGTTGAACCCGCTACGAGCAAGTGGGGCATTTTAGAAAGGTCAAAAGCCCTCGCGGTGCCATTAACTGCCTTCCCTAAAGGAATTTCCAAGAGATTTTCTGCTTTCGTTTGAGATTGTTCCCATAGTTCACGGAAGGACACAGTGGCAATCTCGGAGTTAGGCACTTCGATTCCGACTAGGGATTTCCCAGGAATTGGTGCTTCAATCCGAACATCCTTAGCGGCCAGTGCCAGTGCTAAGTCATCTGCTAAATTAGAAATGCGGTTAACCCGTACTCCAACTGCTGGTTTGACTTCATACTTGGTGACTGATGGCCCAATTTCAGCCCGTTCCACCGTCACCTTGATACCAAAGCTAGCAAATGTTTCTTCTAGGATTTTGATATTCTCCCTAACGATTTTCTTCTCTTTAGACTGGTCTTTGGGTTTATCAGGGGCAAAAAGTTGTAAACTAGGGAGTTTGTATTCAAGAGCCTCCTTGGCTGAAAAATCAACCTGAATATCTTCATCAT
The DNA here is from genome assembly GCA_963541475.1 of uncultured Streptococcus sp. GTDB lineage: Bacteria > Bacillota > Bacilli > Lactobacillales > Streptococcaceae > Streptococcus. The sequence continues at coordinate 7,621 of CAUTTK010000042.1, forward strand.
CAGAGCCATATTCCTGTTCAGGGAATTCAATCTCTGCTTGAGGGAGGATGATTTCTGGTTCCACCCACTCTTCTTCAGGTATAGGTGTAATGTCTTGAATGTCTTCCTCTGTCAAAATTTCGCCTGTTTCCATATCGACAGGAGGCAAATCGAGTAAGGCTTTCTCAGCCGCTTCTTTTTCTAATCTAGCCTCTTCCTCAGCCTTTTGACGAGCTTTTTCTTCTTGTTTAACAAAGCGTTCCTCTTTTCGACGCTCATGCCCTTCCCGCCATTTAGCAAAGCCTCTGCTGAAAAATTCAGCGATATCATAAACAGACCAAGGACTAACTAGGAGAGCGCCTGCTAAAATCAAGATAGAACCAATAAAGTAAGTACCGATATTTGAGAAGAGAAATGCTGTTGGCACATAGAGTCCAACACCAATCAAGCCTCCACCAGCAAAACTGGTCGTTCGAAAACCAGTCAAATCAGTCACAACCTGAGCCATGGTTCCTTTTAAGACCGACTTGTCCAAACCATATTTCCAAACTAAGTAGGCCTCAAAAATTAGGAGCAAGCCAGCAAATATGGTGAAAAAGCCAGATAGGAGGCCTTCCTGTTTTCGTATCCACTTGAAAAAGAAGAGGTAGATCAATAGGGCAAATATTGCCAGATAAGCTAGACTACCCACCAACAAGCGAATTAAATTGTAAAGGGTTATACCTGCAGCCCCTAATTTGAAGGCTGCGAAAATCAATAAAATCGCGATTCCCAACGAAATCAACATTCGTTGAATCGCTTCTTTTCTTTCGAGTTCTGCTTTAGACGGTCTCCGTCTTGTTTTACTTGTATTCTTGTTTGCCATTCTTCTATTATACCATATTTCACAGGCATTTCGGAAAGAGAAAAAGACTGGATAAGTGGCCAGTCCTTAGTGCAATCTTTTTTATCATGATTATATTTAATATAATTGCTATTATATTTTTATTTTAATAAACAAAGTCTCTATGTTTAGACTTTTAAGATTCTACTTCGAAATTTGTATTTTTTATTTCTTGTTTTCTATCTATTTCCCTATCCGCAACTTCCCAAACACAATCGAAATGTTTTTCCATCATAGAAATGAAATCTATTTCATCATTATTAGTTTTAAAAAAGTCATCTTTTTTAGTAGTTTTACGTTCACCTATCAACACAAAATTGGTCTCCCAATTATATGGAGGCAGAGTAACTCTTAAAAAAGCCTTTGTCGTCTTCATATTTTTCTTTTTTTTATAAACCAACATAAATGGCAAGCGATATTTGTGTTGAATAATAGCGAATTTCCATTTGTCCATTTTCTATATATTTACTATATTTTTCAGTCACATCTTCAATTTCGGTACTAATATTTGTACCAGGCTTACGCAACTCTTCTTTATTCTCAAGTTTCTCTAAATCTGACAAAAAAGAGGTATAGGTCTGAGAACACAAAAAACGAATTTTCATTCCATTATTCATAGCATTTTCTAAGACCGCTTTATTTTCCGTAAAAAAGCCAATTCCCGATATAAAAAACAAATCCAATCTTTTAGTATTTTTACATAACTTTTTAATCTCTCTAGTCGAATGCTTTTTCATTGACACCACACCTTTAAAACCATACGATTTCATTTCTTTTGCAATGCGTAAGTCTCTCGTAATTTTTTTCGTTATTAAGTAACCAAAACCACCGATTATTCCAGAAGCCAATAGAGCTGATAAAACTGACTCTACTATCTTCTTCCAATCTAAATTCATAATAAATTCAATTATATTCATTTAAAATACTCTCATTATGTTTTTTCATTTCTATGAGTTTTATTTTAGGATATCATTCAAAAACTTGTTTGTCAAATTCTTTAAAAAAGACTGCACCAATCGGTACAATCTTTTTATTTTCTATCTAATTTTTATGCTTGAGGTTTGCGTAGGTAACCATAGACCACACCACTTACGATTGCTCCTACCAAGACAGACACGAGGTAAAGAAGAGCATTAGAAGTAAGGGCGATAACGAAGATTCCTCCGTGTGGCGCCATGAGTTTGATACCAGTAAGACCAACGAGTCCACCTGCTACTGCTGAACCAAGGATGAAGCTTGGGATAGCACGAGCTGGATCAGCTGCACCAAACGGAATCGCTCCCTCAGTGATAAAGGACAATCCCATGATGATATTTGTCAAACCAGAATTGCGTTCTTCTTTGGTAAATTTATCTTTGAAAAGAAGCGTTGCGACAAAGATAGCAAGTGGTGGCACCATTCCTCCAGCCATAACTGCTGCCATAGCCACAGAACCACCTGAAGAAACAGTTGCTGCAAGCGTACCTGTACCAAAGACATAAGCTGCTTTATTGACTGGTCCACCCATATCGACAGCCATCATTCCTCCAAGAACGATACCAAGAAGGACAGCTGAACCGCCTCCAAGACCGCCTAGGAAGTCATTCATAGCAGTGTTGATTGCTGCCATTGGGATATTAACAGCTAGCATGACAAATCCAGTCAAGATTGTTCCAAGAAGTGGCAAGAGAAGGATTGATTTAGCACCTTCAAGTGAACGAGGAACTTTAACGTATTTCTTGATAGCAAGAACCAAGGCACCTGCGATAAATCCACCAACAAGGGCACCTAGGAAACCAGATGAGACACCTGCAAGAGTTGAAGTTGCTTCACCACCTGCTGCATAAGGGATTTTACCAAAGGCAAAACCTTCTTTAGCAATAGCACCAGCCACAAAACCTGCTACTAAACCTGGTTTTTCAGCAATAGAGTAGGCAACATAACCTGCAAAGACTGGAAGCATCAAACCAAAGGCAGCTCCCCCAATTTTCATGAACATAGAAGCTAGTTCATGGTAGGAACCAAGATTACCAAGGTTTTCATTTGGAACACCCAAAGCACCATCAATCAAGAAGGCAAGGGCAATCATGATACCTCCACCGATAACGAATGGCAGCATTTGAGATACACCACTCATCAAGTGTTTGTAGAAAGCACCACCAAGGCTTTGTTTTTCATTGCTTGCTGTTGCAGCTTTTGCACCATTAGCAGCACGGTAAACTTCAGCATCCCCAGAAAGAGCCAAGTTGATCAACTCTTCTGTCTTACGGATACCGTCAGCAACTGGACGATTGATCAATGGTTTTCCATCAAATCGATCCATTTCAACGGCCTTGTCTGCTGCGATAATAACAGCTTTAGCCTTACGGATGTCTTCAGCAGTTAGTTGGTTTCCAACACCGCTAGCACCGTTGGTTTCGACCTTGATACCAACCCCCATTTCAGCAGCCACTTTTTGAAGGGCTTCTTGGGCCATGTAAGTGTGGGCAATACCTGTTGTACAAGCTGTAACAGCTACGATAAAGTCAGCAGAGTCATTGGCAGGTGCTTGAACAGGCTCCTCAGCTTTTTCTGAAGCTTGGTCAAAAAGCTCAATGACTTGGTCAGCTGATGTTGCTTGGCGAAGTTTGTCAGCAAAACCGTCTTTCATCAAGTATTGAGACAGTTCTGCCAAGGCTGCCAAGTGAGTATCATTGGCACCTTCTGGAGCCGCAATCATAAAGAAGAGGTCAGTTGCTTGTCCATCCAAGCTTGCGTAGTCAACACCCTTGTTTGACTTAGCAAATAGAACTGTCGCTTCTTTTACAGCAGCGTTTTTGCTGTGAGGCATTGCGATACCGTCTCCTAAGCCTGTAGAAGTCAAAGCTTCACGCGCCAAAATGCCTTCTTTAAATATTTCAAAATCTGTCACATAACCGTGGTCTGTCAAACTTTTAATCATCTCGTCGATGACAGCTGTTTTTTCAGTTGCCTGCAAATCCAGCAACATGACATCTTTTCTCAATAGGTCTTGAATTTTCATCTTTTTTCTACCTCAACTTTTTCATATGTTTCTTTAATAAATTCCGCCGTTGCTAAGTCATCCGAGAAGGTAGTTGCCGTTCCGCAAGCCACTCCCCATTTGAAGGCTTCTACTGCGTCTTTTGATTTGACAAATTCACCTGTGAATCCAGCAACCATAGAGTCACCAGCCCCAACTGAATTTTTCACTGTCCCTTTGATTGGTTTAGCAAAGTATGCTCCCTCAGATGTGACAAGAAGGGCACCGTCACCAGCCATAGAGATAATGACGTTTTGAGCACCTTTAGCCAGTAATTCTCGAGCATATTTCTCGATTTCATCTAAACTTTCAAGTTTAACACCAAAAATCGCTCCTAATTCATGATTGTTTGGTTTGACTAGAAGTGGTTGATAATCCAAACTATCAATCAAGGTCTGTCCTTCAAAGTCACAAACCACTTGCGCACCAGTCTGGCGCGTCAAGGCAATTAAATCCTTGTAGATGATATTACCTAGGTTTTTAGCACTTGAACCTGCAAATACAACCGTATCATCTGCAGTCAAACCTGACAAAATAGCTTTCAATTCTTCTAACTGAGCTGGTTCGACAGTTGGACCCGTTCCGTTGATTTCTGTTTCTTGGTCCGCTTTGATTTTAACATTGATACGAGTATCTTCTGCTACTTGGACGAAACGTGTCTCGATTTCTTCCTCTGCCAGAGTATCTGTGATAAATTTACCAGTAAAACCTCCGATAAATCCAGTCGCTGTATTTGGAATATCCAAACGTTTCAAGACACGACTGACATTGATTCCTTTCCCACCAGCAAACTTATCATCACTGTCCATACGATTGACACTACCAACTTGGACTTGGTCCAAACGAACGATATAGTCAATAGATGGATTGAGTGTGACTGTATAAATCATACTTCTATTACCTCCGTTTTCTCCTTAATTGTCTGTAAGAGATCATGCCCTTGACTGGTGATAACAATCGCTCGTTTTAGTGGTGCTACCTTAGCAAAGCAGGTTTGTCCAATTTTTGATGAATCCACCAAGACATAGGTCTGTTTCGCATTCTCTAAAATAGCACGCTTCACAGCTCCCTCCTCCATATCAGGAGTCGTATAATAACCATCGTCCACACCATTCATCCCGATAAAGGCACGGTCAAAGTGTAATTGGTTAATCTGGTTAAGAGCAACGCCCCCGATACTAGCATCCGTCGCTGTCTTGACGCTTCCTCCAACAATGACAGTCGAAATCTGCTTTTCAACCAACTGAGCCGCATGGTGTATAGAGTTGGTCACGACTGTAATATTCTTATTGACCAATTCATGAATCAAAAAGGCAGTTGTTGTTCCTGCATCGATAAAGATGACATCTTGTTCCTTGATGAGAGAGGCTGCTTTCTGAGCTAACAACTTCTTCTCTTGAAGGTTTTTGACAGATTTTTCTTGAATGGTTTCTTCTTCCTGCAAGGAGTGGGGCAATTCTGCTCCACCATGCACACGACGAAGCTTGTTTTCCACTTCCAACTCATCCAAATCTCTTCGAACCGTTGATTCTGAGGTCTCTAGCAAATTAACTAATTTTTCTAGAGAAACTACATGATGTTGATTTAACTCCTCTAAAATCAGTTGCTTCCGCTCTGTTTTTAACACTGAATCACCTCCTGTTATCGTTTACACTATTCATTCTATCACACTTTCTTTCAAAGTCAAGCGTTTTTTATCAATTTCTTTCAAATTCTATCATTTTTCTTATTTCCAGAATTTTTATTGCAAGATAAGAGCCTTTATGGTAGACTATTTGAGTAAGTATTGGAAGATTACTCAAGAGGCTTAAGAGGCCGTGTTGGAAACGCGGTAGGCGTGTAACAGCGTGCGTGGGTTCGAATCCCATGTCTTCCGTAGAAAAGAAAAATTATTTCTAGGATGCAACAAATGTTGTGTCCTTTTTTATCGCTTTTTTAAAAATAAGGTCTGTTTTAGGGTCTATATGTGACTCCTTTGTTGTATCCTTTTTTCGCAAAAGAATGCAAAGGAATACCAAAGACAAAAATAAAAAACGTTGATTTAACAACGTTTTAGCAATTAATAATGGAGCCGGTGGGAGTCGAACCCACGTCCAAACACCTGCCAACATATTTG
>CAUTTK010000043.1:0-13493 GCA_963541475.1 uncultured Streptococcus sp.
TATCCATAGATGGACTAGTTGTTACTTTAAACTCACGTTTCTTGTCGTAAACACGGGTCTTGAAGAAGTCTGTCAAAACATTGTTGTCATTTGAAGCACAGATTAATTTACCAACTGGTAAACCAATTTGTTTAGCATAAAAGGCAGCCAAGATATTTCCAAAGTTTCCTGTTGGTACTGTGAAGTTGAGCTTTTCACCAGCCACAATCTCACCAGACTTGACCAACTGAGCGTAGGCATAAACATAATAAACAATCTGTGGTACCAAACGACCAATGTTCATAGAGTTAGCTGATGAAAATTGCAACTTGTTGGCAGCTAATTTTTCACGAAGGGCCACATCGTTAAACATATGCTTCACATTTGTTTGGGCATCATCAAAGTTACCATCAATAGCGATAACATGAGTATTGTCTCCAGTTTGAGTGGTCATTTGCAACTCTTGTACCTTGCTGACACCATCCTTTGGATAAAAGACGATAATTTCAGTACCTGGAACATCTGCGAAGCCTGCCATAGCGGCTTTCCCAGTATCACCAGATGTAGCTGTCAAAATGACGATTTTGTTCTCCAAGCCATGTTTCTTGGCAGCAGTCGTCATAAAGTATGGCAAGATAGACAAGGCCATATCCTTGAAGGCAATTGTTGAACCATGGAAAAGTTCCAAGTTATATTGTCCGTCTAATTTCACCAATGGCGCGATAGCTGGAGTATCAAATTTGCTATCGTAGGCATTGTTGATACAGTAGTCCAACTCCTCAGCTGTAAAGTCATCTAAAAATGCTGATAAAACTAACTTAGCCACTTCTTGGTAAGAAGCATCTTTCAATTTGTCAAAGTCTAAATCTACCTTTGGATAAGTAAGCGGTGTAAACAAACCACCGTCCGTCGCCAAACCTTGCAAAATAGCTTGGCTGGCAGTTACTGTATTGTTGGCATCACGCGTTGATTGATAAACTAATGTCATTACTCTCTATCCTTTATCTATAGTCTCTTCCATTATATCATGATTTTTCAGAAAATTCTCCCTTTATAAGAGAAATTATAGTCCCAATTCTTCTTTTAAAGGCTCTAAATAGCTCATTTCTTGCTTATTTCTCATCTTCAGTCCTTCATCAGCTAGCAGAAGTAAGTCTTTTGAAAACTCTATAATCGCAGTTTCTTCCTCATCTGTAAGCTTTTTCTTAGAAAATTGTCGCCTTAAAAACTTATAATTTCGCCCAAATTCTTTAAAGAAAGGTGCTGTTTCTAAGTAAGCTTCTAATTTATCTAAATTAACCAACAATCCCAAGTGAAAAACTGCTGAAGCAAAGGTTCTATCTAGAGGCTGAGTACACACACTACGAAACTCAACTGTTCCGCGAGTCGTTAAGTCTTGGTACTGATAACTACGATGAGTTTCAAAATCCTTCTCTTGGGGGTAAATAATAACCTCATCCCCATTAAGAGCATATGCTTGAATTTCAGGTGTAGCCAAATAGTCCCTAGCCTGAATCGGATAAAAATAATAGGTTTGCCCATCACGTTCCGCAGTAAAAATTGCAGAATGATCTAGATAATCAAAAAAATCATCCTCATCTTTAAAGAGTCTAGCATTGACACCAACATTCTCTGGATAGATACCATGCATAGATTCTTCCCAGAAAATATCCCTTGAGATTTTCGTATCCCAATCCGCACCTGTAAACTCAGAGTTTGCAAACAAATAAGCTTTAGCTGCTTCAATTTGGGTAAAAGCATTAATCACCCGTAAGTAATTGGATTTTGAAACATCCAACTGAACCTGACTCCCACAGATAAAAGCACCATATTCAGGGAAATGATGTAAATCAGATTGAGTAATATTTCTACTCAAATTCAAATAATCCATCAACATCTGATAGCGTGGATAAGCCACTGGACAATTCTCATTTTTATCCCAGTTGGGATGAATACCACAGCCAACAATAGCATGATTTGATTCAGCTAACTTCTTCTGGATTGCTTCCATATAAATACTAAAACGTTCTTCAACCTCTTGTATCGTTTTAGCCTTACCAAATGCAAACTCAATCGTTGTATAGGAAACTTCAAACAGAATAGCATCTTGACTTACTGGATCTACTAACTGGATAGGATTTCCAAAATCATCTACCTTTTCGATAACAAAATCCAAAGTAGAAACTAAATATCGGAATAAGTACATAATAACTTCAATATCTGTAGCATCCCCTTCCAAGTTTACAACAGGATATTCCAGTTCAACCCCAATAAACAATTCAAGATTTTCTTTAATATTTTTCAAATACCGATGTTTTAATAAATCGATAGAACGAGACATACTTCCCTACACTTTCATAATCTAAATAAAATTTGAATAAGTATTATTATACCAAAAATAATACAAAAAAGGAACGAAGATTTACAACGTTCCTCAATTCTATACTATACCGGCGGCCAACAAACTAGCGTTAAAATAAGTTAAAATAAATAAGTAAACAGCGATTAAATCAAGATATTATCACACGCTAGTTAGTATTGAAATTAAGGAAATTGACCAGTGGTTGACCAAATAAATTTTTAGTTTTTCCTGTAATTTCTAAGTTTTAAAAATCAATAATCACATTTTTTATACATAGTTCGATACCGTGTTCGGCGCAATTGGTATAGTCCAATATTCATTCTCAAAATTAGTTTAAATAGCGTAGTCTTTTAAACTAGTTTTGTGAATCAAAAAAATCTTCCTACAAACGTAAGAAGATTTTTTAATTATTCTACAATTGTATAATCGCCACTATCTAACAAGTCTATTACTTTTTGGACAAACTGAGTTGAAAGTAAATCTACTATATCAGCTCCATGAGTTTGAAAATTCTCATCTATTTCTTTGACTTCTAATTGAGTATTTTTTTCTACCCTTTCTTCTGTAATTGGGGTATGAAAACTATATTCACCAATTTCATAATATAAGAAATAAAGATATTTCTTCTCACCTAAGCTATAATCAAAAAAATCAATTTCCTTATTTCTATCGGAGTCATAGTAACTATTTTCCCAAGTAATATCATTTATTTTTTCATTATATAGTTTTGCATAATTTTTTTGATAACTATAGACTCGTTGTCTTTTCTCACCTGCATACTGTTTATGAATTAATTTTGGGCTGAAGTTTAATAATAAATCTTCTTTCATACTATAGTATTTTTCTTTCTGCTCTTTTGCATTTTCAATATTATTTTCTTTGTATCTATAGAATCCAGCTTGCTTATAATCTTCCATCTTATCTCGATAGTTTTTTGCTCTTTTATTAACAGAATATATACATTCAGCAATAATTTTATTTGTTATTTTTTTATTCTTAATTAAATCAGTATATCTCTTAGGAGTTCTCATTTTTTTACCCTCACATTATTTCTTTCTTCTAATATATTTTAACAAAAAATCTTCCTATTTGTAATAAGAAGATTTTTTATTTCTTAGCCTATTCAGTAAATTGGTCTATCCTATCCACTCACCGTTGGCATTGACCATATAGCCATCTGGTGTAGTGGTGTTTACTGCTAGAGCTCCTGAACTATAGGCATAGTACCATTTACCAGAAACTGTAAACCAGCCTGTTTTCATAGCACCTGACTTGTCAAGATAATACCATGAGCCATTTTCTTTAACCCAGCCTGTAGCCAGTGAACCTGAGTTGTTCAAATAGTACCATGTACCGTTGTCTTTTACCCAGCCTGTAGCCAGTGAGCCTGAGTTGTTCAAGTAATACCATGTGCCACCAGTCTTGACCCATCCAGTTTGCATCCAACCTGCGTGGTCAAAGTAATACCAAGTACCCTTGATTTGTTCCCAGCCGTTGGTTGTATATGAACCGTCAGCATGTTTGTACCACCAGCGACCAGCTGACTCAATCCAGTTACCAGCTTGTGAAGCTTTTGTGTCTTCTACTTTCTTGAGTTCTGTATCTGTTTTCTTATCCGTTTGTTTTCCTGCAAGATACTCCAGATACCAACCTGATAGATTGTAGTAGTCCTTTCTTTCAGCCTTGACTAATTTATCAAACTCTTCTTGGATTTCAGCTAATTTAGCTTTTTCAGCTTCTAATTTAGCTGTAACGGCATCCAATTTATCTTGTGCTAATTTTGCAGAAGATTTTGCTTGAGTTAGTTTTGCTTCTAAATCAGCTACTTTTGCTTGCGCATCTGCAAGATTCTTATCTGCGTTTAGATAAGCACTCAATTCAGTTGCAATTGCTTTCGCATCTGACACCAATTGGTCTTTTTCTGCATGGAGCTTCGCTTGTTCAGCTTGAAGTGCAGTCAACTTGTTTTCTTCAGCTTGCAATTTTGCTTGCGCATTTGTAAGTGCTGTTTCAGCATCTTTTTGAGCAGTTTTGGCTGTAGCAAGTTCATCTTTAGCTGTTTCAATAGCAGTTTGTTTTTCTGCTTGGCTTCTTGAGAAGTTTTCAATAGCTTTTTCAGCAGTTGCTTTACGTTCTTGTGCATTTGTCAAAGCAAGGTTTGCCAATTGCAAGTTCTTTTCAGCAACTTCTGTTTGAAGTGGTGTTTCTGATTTGCTTGCCAATTCTTTTTCAGCGTCTGTTTTAGCTTCAAGTGCAGAAGCATATTTGCGTGAAGCTGCTGCCAATTCTGCTTTAGCGTTTGCAAGAGCAGTTTGAGCTTGGCTGTTTTGTTTTTGAGCTTCAGCTAGTTTTGCTTCAAGTTGGGCAAGGTCTTGATTGAGGTTGATTTTGTGTTGACCATCACTACCAAATGAGTTAACGAACCAACGTTTACCATTGATGTTAGCGACTGTCATGGCTACACCACCACCGTTTAGGTTGTTATTCAAATGTCCCCAATTAGCATGTTTATCAAGGAATGAATAATTTTTGAAAGCACGTAATGCAGAGTTTTTCAAATCTTGCATTGTTGAAATATCATCACTAGCATAAATTGAAGCTAAGTTTTCTACACCATTGTTTTCGCGAATATGACCATCTACAGCAGGGTCAGTTCCACGAGCTTCATAGGCTTTTGCCATTTTCTTACTATGTTCAAGTGTATCTTGAGCAGCATAAGCTCTATATGTTGTAGGATATCCCATATTTTCTTGCAAGACATTTACTAATTTAGCATAAAAATCACTAACTTCCGCAATTTCAGCATCTGTTAAATGGTCAATATCTACTTTACGATTGGCATCGTTTTTGTTGAAATCAACTGTAAGAGCTTTATACATTTTAGTAGATGTAAGCATCATTAGACGATTAGCTTTACCATCTTCTTTCCAACTGTTATTTGCATAATAGCTAAGTGCATCTTTAAATGTAATATCGTTTTTATTAAGACCATAGTAAGCTTTTTCTTCATCTGTCAAATGATGAACTGGATTTCCCATTTTGATGACAGCTTCACCAGAGCGAGCTTTTTCCACATCCAACGCAGTTTGAGCTTCTTTTTCTTTAGACGCTGTAGCATCTGCTTTTTCTTGGATAGAATCGACTTTGTTTTGGTCTGCGTCCATCATTTCTTTAGCTAGTTTCAAGGCGTCATTTTTGACATTCACATTGTTCTCAGCTTGTTTGATGGCATCTGTACGGTCGCTATCTGCTTTCTTAGCGATTTCGACAGCTGTTGTTGCACTTGAGATATTGGCATTGGCTTGTTCAATATCTTTTTCAGCTTGGGCAAGTGAGGCTTTAGCTTCACCAAGTCCTGAACTATTTAGCGCGTCTTCAGCTGATTTTACATTCGCTTCTTTAGCGGTTACTGTTTTATCCGCTTCAGCTTTCTTACTTGTTGCGCTTGCAACGTTAGCTGTTTCACTTGCTACAGTCTCAGTTTGAGCTTTAATCGCTTCAGTAGACGCTTCAGTTGCTTTTTGATTGGCTTCTTGAGCTTTTACATTGGTGTCTTGTTTAGCTTTTGTAGCAGTGATATTTTCTTCTGTAGCATTTGCTTTAACAGCTTCCGCTGACTTCAAGTCCTCTTTAGCGCTTGTCAAAGCAGTTTCAGTAGTTGTAACAGCTTGGTTAGCAGAAGTAGCTTCAGCTTTTGCTGTTTCACTCTCAGCTTCAACTTGCTTAACAGTAGACGCTTGAGCATCAAGAGCGGGTTTGACATCAGAAGATTTCTTCACTTCTGGTTTTGTATCGGCTACAGGTTTAGAAACAAGAGCTGGTTCATTGACAGCAGTTACAGTATTTGCATCAACTGGTGTTGTAGTAGTTGCTTCCTGAGCAAATGCAGTTCCACCAACAGACGCAAGCGCAATAGCTGTTGAAGTGGTGAGGGTTTTAAAAGTATTTTTTGACATAATAGTTTTCTCCTTTGATGGCTGATAAAATGAGCTAATTTTTATAGTTTTACTACACTATTTTATCATTATATAGTGTAATATTCAACACTTATATATTATACAAGTGTAATTTGTACTACTTATTATTTATAATGTTTATCTTTAAAATAATAGTGAAGGTAAACAATTATGAATCAAAACAACTTACAAACTTTTATTGCAAAAAGAATTAGATATTTACGACTATCAAAAGGAATTAGCCAAGAAAAACTTTCAGAATTGGCTGGCTTAGGCTCGAAACATATCCACAACATAGAAAATGAAAAATATAATTTTCAAATACAAACGTTAAACAAAATCATTTCGGCTCTTGAGGTAGATGAAAAAACATTTTTTAATTTTGACTTTCCAGAAAAAAGCAAAGAAATTGAAAATATCATCAATCTACTTGAACAAATACCTGAACCACAAAAGACAGCTATAATTGATGCAATAGCAACCTTATTGAATAACATAAACAACCGCTAAAAAATCCTAGCGGTTTATTTTTATCCCAAAATTATCCTCTAAATTGCTTAGAAAATCCTCTCTCCAAAAAGAGTCATTTATATTCTTGTAACATTCGACTAAATATCGTTTAAACAAAATTTCAGTTATAACTCTATTTTTATTTTGTTTTTCAATCTCTTCTTTAGACTTGTTAATCTGATACTTTTCAAATTCATATATTTTATCAGCAAGAGAAGAAATCACGTTCTTGTTTGCTTGCTTCATATAAAATTTTTTAAACTTACTAACAGATTCTTCAATTTCAAAAGATAATGTGAATTCTTGATTCTTTAAATTATTATAAAATTCTTCTACTTCTTCTAATCTACTATTGTAAGAATCCAATGCCAATTCTGGTGCTACAGACTGTAATATTTCTGTCCGCCCCCGAACATCCTCTAATAATTCACCTACTTTTTCAGCTTGTTCAATGCATAATTTTTGATTTTCAAACCAATCTTCTTTTAATCTTTGTTCAAATTCTTCTAATAAAGTATTTATAGTTAACTCAAAATTAGTCTCCAACATTTCTTCATTAATTAATTGCATAATTGTTGATTTAGTACGTGGCTGAATATGAAAAATTTTTATCGGTAGTTGACGTCTTTCAATCTCCAGCTTTAATGAGAAAAGATAATCTTCATTCATTAAATACGCAGGTTTCCCAGAGTTTTTAAATTCTTCTCTAATTTTGTCTTCTGTTGTTTTAAAACCTTCCCGTTGTAATTGCTTCACTAGCTTATCTTCTTTTTTATAGAGATTATCCCAACTAGAGAGAATTTTGGAATTTTTCCCAAATTTTGGAAATACATATAAAGTTTCAACTACCTCATCGCCTTGAAAATTTATGTATGATTCAATTATATGTTTTCCCTCTGAAAGTTGCTTATATTGGCCTAGTACATCTTTTTTCAAAATATCACGAATTTGTTTTTCAGTTATATTCATATAAAATTCTTTTTCTATTCTTCCGCTAGGATAACTTCTAATATAATCTAAAGCTTCTTTTACATTATAATATTTTTCTTTCAATATAATGTCCTCCTTATCGTTATTTTCAGCTTATCAAATAAAATTTCCTAATGCAAATTTTTTATTTTTTCCCTTATGGTGCATTTGACGACTGGAATTTTTAATCGTGATACACTTGAAATGTAAATAAAGAAGCTTCAAATATTTACAAGAAAAATTGAATAGATAGGACTAGCTTTAAGCTAGCAGAGGAATATTAATATGGTTAATACCAATCAAAATCTAATCCAGAGTGGCTTATTCGGAAGCAACTCAAAACAATCAGAAGGTTCAATTGTAAATGACCGTCGTACTGCCCCAGCTCTTACTAATATTTCAACTTGTGTAGCTGTAAGTGTTACAGAGCCAAAGCCATTCTTTCCGATTGTGGGATTTGAGAAAAATCAAAATGGTAAAAACGCCCCAGTTTTTTCTGACAAATCAATTGGTTATGAAGTATTTTTATCAATGCCCAAAGATGATGGAGCAGTTAAGTTGATTAGCCTTGTTGTTCCTACGATAGAAATTGCGAATAAGATTCAGTTCAGACATTTGTATCAGTTAGTCAATCCAAGAGGTAAATATAAATATAAAAGTTTCGATGTCATAGAAGTCTGGGCTGAAGATGTTACTGAAGTTAGATTAAAGTAGAGAGGAAATAGATATGAAAGATATTTCTAAAGAATTAGATGATTTAACAGCCTTTGACCTACCTTTGGAGTTGCGCAAGATTTTAGCAACATACATGGGTTCTGAAGTTGAAGGACGAGTTTCATCTTTTGTTAATTTGAGTTTAGTTTACTCAAACGGTCGATACACTGATTTTATTCGTTCATACATGTATTTTGAACTCATGCGTCAAAAGATGTTAAAAGAAATGGAAGAAATTTGTAGGTATTTATGATTCGGTATAAATTAAATAAAAATACAGGTCATCTGATGCCAACATTGCCAAGCCTAGTAACTCTACTCCAAGTTTTTGGAGTTGGGTTACTATTTGGTGGTGGTATTATTCGATGGCTAGGATTTAAAGGAACAGAGATTGGTATTTTTAGAAGTGAAGCACAGCTTGGTTTGAATTTAATAGTGATTGGAATAGCTGTCTTGCTTTTGACGAATATTGTTTTACTGGTTCGGTTTGTTTTGAGACTATCAAAAATTGGCTCAGTATCTCTATACTATCAGCTAAGGTTGATAGAACGACAGACACACAAAGCCTTGTTAGATTCAGCAACTGCGAATCGCAAAGTTGGTAGCAAATTCATAGATGTTAGTAAAGCGCATGCTGACTTCTCGAAGTCAAGCAGGCGCATCACAGTTAAAATCAAAAAATTAGCTGACCAAACTACTGACGATTTAGAAAAGTTTGCGGAAATGTTATCAGCGTGCTTAGTGGGTAAAAATCGTTCACTCATTGTTTTAGATTATTGGTTAAGTGAAGATAATACAGAGTTCATTTATTTATTAGATGATATTGTAGAAGCTAGAGAAAGACAGCTCAAACCAAAGAAGATAACAGAATTAAGACCAATCAATGATTTTGAAATAACAGTTGAAAAAGGCTTGACCTTTTCATTCTTGCGTTCTCCTCAAATTTTATTGGTCGGAAATACAAATAGCTCAAAAACAACGTTTTTAAAATCAATGCTTGCACAAGTATTCATGTTTAATGAAGAGGTTGATTTAACAATCTTAGATGTAAAATCGGAGTTCAGCTCATGGGATTTTCTACCAGTTGGGGCTATTTTATCAGACAGTGAAGAGATTTTAGCATATTTTGAAGAATTGTTGGAATTAGTTATGAAACGTGAAAAAGAAATTGCAAAATTGTCAGCACGTGATGATATTACTGGCGCAACTTTTGTGAATTTCGGTAAAGAGATGGAAATGAAATTGTGTATTATCGAAGAATATTCAGCCATGCTTTCAAGCATTACAGATAACAAGATGAGAAAAAGGGTTCAAGATTTGGTTTTGTCTATTGTGTCTCGCTCTCGCTCTAGTGGTGTCTATATCTGTATCTGCATGCAACAACCGCGCTCAGAGTTGCTTTCAACAGCTATTAGAGATAACTTAGGTGTTCGTATCTGTTTGTCAAATGGCGCTATAACGGACGAATTGGCTCGCATGGTATTTGGAGAAACAGATAATATTGATAATCATGCGCCACGATTTTCAGGATACATCATGACCACTGACGGACAGTTCAGCAAACCCAGAAAGTTCTGGAATATCAATCTACATGAGCACGGATTGGAAAAGATTAGTACATTTAAACGAGCGTTTTTATACGGTCAACGATTAAGAAAAAAGCGTAAATAATGGGGTACTGGCATTCAGGGGGGTCTAGTAATGACCCCCATCCCACCCCCCTTGTGGGTTAACTATAAAATAATTAAAAGGAGTTATGTTATATGATTCAATGTGATGTTGATGAAATTTCATTTGTATTTTTGCCTAATTTTAACGATATGATGTCAAATTATGAAGCGTTTGCTTCAAATATTTGTTTAAAAATTGATGAATTATTGGAATTAGAAAAGTACACGGTTAATTACAAGTTAAATGAAAAAGGATTTGCAGGCTACAATTATATTGTCAATTTTGATGATTTTGATATTTTGTTATGTTTTAACACTGACAGCCCACGAATGGGAGTGCTTCTCAAATTCTCAGGTCAAGGCTTAAAACATTTCATGAAACGACGTGAAGAAGATAATCAAAAAATTTCGTATCGTCGATTAGTTCAAAAATTTTTTGAATTAGAAAATTATTTTAGCGGTAGTTGTAGAGTTTCAAAAATTGATTTTGCGGTTGATTTTATAGATGAAGGTTTGAAAGTGAATCAGATTCATCAGGAGTTAAACAAGTCAATAATCAAATCAAAATACGTTGACAGTTTTACAAATACAATCAAATTAAGAAAAAATCAGTCAAATATCAGTACGATTAACACAAACAACAGAGTAGAAACAATCTATGTTGGTAGCAAAGCAAACAAGGGAAATTCTCTACTTCTGCGCATCTATGATAAAAAACTGGAACAGGAGAAAAAGAAAGGTATCTATTATGACGAAGCATTGAAATGCGATGATTGGGTACGATTTGAAATGTCAATCAGACAAGCTTACGCTAACCAAACTGGTTTAGATATTTTAAAATGTCGGAATGATAAAGAGTTGTCAAGCCTCATTTTTCAACGATTTACGGACAAATATTTATTTTTCAAAAATGATGAGTTATGGGATATTTCAAAGGTTATGCTGGAGTATGTTTCGACTGATTTTGATTTATTGAGGTCAAAACCACGGCGAAAAAATGATTTATTATCTACTTATATCTATTTGTTAAAAAATAGTGGTTTGGAATCGTTTTTATACAAGATTGATAAAATTTACGGTAAAGAAGCAATTCAGGAATTTTTCAAGCATGTTTTGATTCATTTCAAAACAAAGTATAAACCCTCTCCTGATACGATTATATTTTTAAATAATCGAAAAGATGAACTAAAGAAAGAAAAGAAGCCGTGGGATGTATTCAAGTAAAACGATGAAAGGAAAACTTATATGACGGATAAAATCTCAATTAAAATAGAAAATTTGGAAGTAAATCTTCCTAAAACACACATTATAGTAGAGAAAGATGAATATCTTGACTTAAAGAAGCAAGCCTCAAAAGGGAAATATATTAGCTTAGATGATGTCTTAAACATGTTATCAGTATCTCGCCCTTGGTTATTAAAACATGTTCTTTATCAGCCTGATATTCGCTCAAAAATCGATATTGATAAAAACAAGGATGGTTTTGTGAAATATCCAGATAATCAAGGCGGACGGTACTACTTCTTAGCCAGTAAAACAAAACAATTTTTTGAAGAAAACTTTGCAAAAATCTTTAGTTTATGATACGATAATCAAGATAATATCTTGGTTATCGTCTTTAGAGAAGAGGTAATCATGTCAGTTTCATTCAGAAAACGAGGAAAGAAGAATTTATGGGATTATAGAATTTTTGATAAAAATAAAAAGGTAGTTGCTTCAAATTCAGGCTTTAAAACAAAAAGAGAAGCAGAAATTGAAGCGTTAGCTCTTGAGTTAAAATTGCTTAATGGTGCAATAATTGATAAAAATATTACATTCTATGCTCTATGGGAAAAGTGGCTAGAATTAACAGTTAAACCACTCGGAAAAGCGGACTCTACATTTAATAAACATTTATTGCGTGGTAAGTTTATCAAAGAATATTTTAAAGACAAACCAGCTTTGAAAATTAAAGCAAGCGAGTATCAAGGTTTTATAAACAAGTACGCTGAAACAAATTGTCGTGACAATGTTAGTAGAATGAATGCGGAAATTAGAAATGTGATTGTATTTGCGAAACGAGATAAGCTTAATATAGAAGATTTTACTGAAGGTGTCATTATTTCAGGTCGTCCCCCTAAAAAAAGAAGAGATGAAAAATATATTCATAGCTTTGATGACTATCAAAAACTAGTAACATATTTAGAAAACAATCTTGATTTAACAACTTCAATTGTACCGTATCTTTTACTAATTCAACTAAAAACAGGAATGCGTGCAGGAGAGGTTGCAGGTCTCACATGGGATTGTGTGTTGTGGCAAAGTTCAGAAATCAAAACTTATAGACGATATGATACAGCTAGGAAACGGTGGGCAAATCCTAAAACAGAAGAATCAATTCGTACAATTCCTGTTGATAATGATACTTTAACTATTCTAAAAAAATTAAAACAAGAACAAACTGTATTCATTGAAAACGGTACAATTACAAATAACGAAAATATGATTTTAGTAGATTTGAATTATAAGATTGTAACAAATGCAGGAATAAATAAGCATCTAAAACAAATTTTAAAAGATTTGAAAATTTATCCTCAAACTATGACAAGCACAGGTCTGAGACACACGTATTGTTCAACAATGTTAGCAATGGGTGTTGATATTTGGGCAGTCTCAAAATTAATGGGGCATCGAGATATTAAGCAAATAACTGAAACTTACGGCCATCTGATAAAGGAAAAAGCAGATATTGAAAATAACAAAGTTCGTGCAGTTTTAACGAGTTTAGTTAAAAAATAGAATTATTGACCAAAAGTTGACCAAAGCAAAAAGGAACGTTGATTTAACAACGTTCCTTAGCTCTTTACTATACCGGCGGCCGGGGTCGAACCGGCACGTCCTTGCGGACACTGGATTTTGAGTCCAGCGCGTCTGCCAATTCCGCCACGCCGGCAAATAGTAACTGGGGTAGCTGGATTCGAACCAACGCATGAGGGAGTCAAAGTCCCTTGCCTTACCGCTTGGCTATACCCCAATAATATAAAATAGGCGAGTGATGGGGATCGAACCCACGCATGCCAGAGCCACAATCTGGTGTGTTAACCACTTCACCACACCCGCCATAATTCTATTAACACGGGCAGTAGGAATTGAACCCACACTGAAGGTTTTGGAGACCTTAGTTCTACCTTTAAACTATGCCCGTAAAATGGAAGGGGAGGGATTCGAACCCCCGAACCCGAAGGAGCGGATTTACAGTCCGCCGCGTTTAGCCTCTTCGCTACCCTTCCAAAATATATAAATGGCGCGAGACGGAATCGAACCGCCGACACATGGAGCTTCAATCCATTGCTC
>CAUTTK010000044.1:0-12940 GCA_963541475.1 uncultured Streptococcus sp.
CGACAAATTTTGCATATCGCCTTGTTAGCTCTCCTTGCGGCACCCATCGGTATTCCTCTGGGAATCGCCATCCTCGTGTCCCTGTTCGCAATCCTTGTGGCAGCCTTGACTGTCATTCTGGCTTTCTTTGCGATTTCCATACTTGGTATCATCGGCGGATTCCTATTTTTAGTTGAAAGTTTCACTGTCCTAGCCCAAGCTAAATCAGCCTTTATCTTGATTTTCGGCTCTGGTTTACTAGCCATCGGTGCTTCTTCACTAGTCTTACTAGGTATTTCCTATGTAGCCCGCTTCTTCGGCCTACTCATTGTTCGCCTGGTGCAATTTGTTCTCAAAAAAGGAAAGAGAGGTGACCAGCATGCGTAAATTGACAAAAGGATTTCTCATTTTTGGTGTGGTGACTACCGTTATCGGCTTTATCCTGCTTTTTGTAGGTATCCAATCTGACGGAATCAAGAGCCTACTTGCCATGTCCAAGGAACCTGTCTATGATAGTCGGATGGAAGAGCTGACCTTTGGCAAGGAAGTCGAAAACCTAGATATTACGCTCCACCAACACGCGCTGACCATCACAGACTCTTTCGATGATCAAATCCACATTTCTTATCATCCATCTATTTCTGCTAACCATGATCTTATCACAAGTCAGAACGATAAAACGCTGAGCCTCACTGATAAGAAACTGTCTGAAACTCCATTTCTCTCTTCTGGAATCGGCGGGATTCTCCATATCGCAAGTAGCTACTCTAGTCGTTTTGATGAAGTTATTCTCCAATTGCCAAAAGGGAGAAATCTAAAAGGAATCAACGTGTCAGCCAATCGTGGACAAACCAGTATCACTAATGCTAGTCTTGAAAATGCGACCATCAATACCAATAATGGCTATCTCCTCCGAATTGAAGGAAGTCGTATCAAAAACAGTAAACTCACAACACCAAATATCATCAATATCTTTGATACAGATCTTACAGATAGTCAGCTAGAGTCAACAGAGAATCACTTCCACGCTGAAAAAATCCAAGTACATGGTAAGGTGGAATTGGTAGCAAAAACAAACCTAAATCTGCTACTTTCCGAAGAAGAAAAACAAAGAATCAACTTAGATCTTTCAACAAAACATGGCTCTATTCTTCATTTTTTAAGAGAAGGAAGGCGTTCGTTTAAAAACGGAGAAAACAAAGATGAACGATTAAGCAATCCTTATAAAACAGAAAAAGCAGATGCAAAAGATCAACTCATGGCCAGAGCAGAACAGGATATCTATCTACTCAAATCAGAGGAACACGAGTCTTCTTCTAGAAATCGTTGACAAAAGCGCTTACATCTGCTACTATGAAAGCATATTTATCTAACTAAAAAGGAGGTTCTACCATGAAACAAGAATGGTTTGAAAGTAATGATTTTGTAAAAACAACAAGCAAGAACAAGCCTGATGAACAAGCTCAAGATGTTGTAGACAAGGCTGAAGAAACGATAGCCGATCTCGATACACCAATTGAAAAAAATACTCAAGTAGAGGAGGAAGTCTCTCAAGCTGAAGTCAAACTGGAAAGCCAGCAAGAAGAGAAAATTGAAACGCCTGAAGACAGTGAATCAAGAACAGAAATAGAAGAAAAGAAAGCATTAGATTCTACTGAAGAAGAGCAAGACCTTTCTAAAGAAACAGAAAAAGTCACTATAGCTGAAGAGAGTCAAGAAGCACTTCCTCAGCAAAAACCAACCACCAAAGAGCCCCTTCTTATCAGTCAATCCTTAGAAAGTCCCTATATCCCCGACCAAGCTCCAAAATCTACGGATAAATGGAAAGAGCAAGTACTTGATTTTTGGTCTTGGCTAGTGGAAGCAATCAAATCTCCTACGAGCAAGCTTGAAACAAGTAGCACACACAGTTACACAGCCTTTCTCTTGCTCATTCTGTTTTCTGCATCTTCCTTTTTCTTTAGTATCTACCACATCAAACATGCTTACTATGGACATATAGCAACTATGCATAATCACTTCCCTGAACAATTTGCTTCATTAAATCTCTTTTCGATTATCTCTATCCTAGTAGCAACCACACTCTTCTTCTTTTCATTCCTCTTGGGTAGTTTCGTCGTGAGACGATTTATCTACCAAGAAAAGGACTGGACACTGGAAAAGATTCTCCAACAATATAGTCAACTCTTGGCAATTCCAATCTTCCTCACTGCTATTGCTAGTTTCTTTGCCTTCTTTGATAGCCTACGATTTTCAGCCCTTTTATGTGTGATTAGCATTGGAATCACTCTGCTTGCTAGCCTCCATAGCATTACGAGACCTAGTCAATCAAGTGAAACCGACTCCTTCTATCAATTATTCTTGTCTGTCCTTGTAAACGGAGTCATTATCCTCCTCTTCTTTGTAGCTGAAGTGGCACTGATTGGGGATTATCTTCGTATCTTGGCCTTTCTTTAAACTTCAATCCTGTCATCCATGGCAGGATTTTTCTATGCCAAAAAGCAAGTCGATTGACCTGCTTCTGCTTTACTCTTCTTGTGCTAATGTTTTAAAATCTTTTTCTAAGATGGGTTTTATTTCTATAGTTCAGTAGTATGATAACGTTGCTATGAAGTTTGTTATTCCAAATATTATGCAAACTAGTTATATGTAAAATTAAGATTAGAAACCACCAATCTCCAGTTGTTAACTTTTAATGAAATTCGTCCATATTAATAACTTTACTTGCTCTAGCAATAACATCCTTATCATGAGTCACGACAATAACAATCTTTTCCTCGTTCACTAATTTCTCAACCTCATTTAGAAATAATTCAGTTGAGTTTCTGTCCAAATTTCCTGTAGGCTCGTCAAATAGATAGATGTCCTTTTCTTGCGATAAACTCCTCATGAGTAGAATTTTTTGTTTCTGACCTTGCGAAATATTGGTGGCTTTCCCATCAATCTGATGACTCAGAGCTATATTGAGATTCAGACTATCAAGATTATTTGATTCATAGTTTTCCTTATTAAATAGGGTGAAATTAATATTTTTTGAAACACTTCCAGGAAATACATGAAATTCAGATGAATACACGCTTAAATAATCCAAAATATTAGTTTCCTCTAAAGTAGAAAAACTTTCCATTCCATTCAGTACAATATCACCCTCTGTTGGAGAAGATAATCCCTGAATAATATTCAAAAGGGATGATTTCCCAGTTCCATTGCCGCCTGTAATAACGGTTAATTCACCACTATTAAACTCGAAATCTAATTTATTAAACACCAATCTTTCATCCCATTTTTTACATAAATTCCGACATGACAATTGTTCAATTTTAGATACTGGAATGGTAGCAAGATTACTCTCCATCCCTACTTCCTCTAGTCCAATAAACTCAAAGGAATATTGACTTTTTTTCAATGCTACCCAAGATGTAATTAAAGAATTTAAAATGCTGGATAACAGTAATAGAATCAAAATACTATTTGCATACTCTGATATATGTGCGTAATCTCTAATAATATTCACAGTATCAAGCAAAAATGAACCAGTTAAACCAATAAATATCTGCGTAGAAGCTAATAATCTATTGGTAATATGTGTACTATCTAGTTTCGTTCCCAACAGTTCATTGAGTCTTTCATCAAATTCTTTGATGAAGTCGCTAGATTTTTGGAAACTTATAATATCTTGCAAACCATAAATTGTATTTTCTACAAGAGAACTAAAGTTAGAACTATTAGCAATAAATTCTCGCTGATTTTTTACAACTTTTCGTATCTCAAAATTGACATATAAACCAAGAATAGCTATAGATACGCATGTAACTGCGAAAATAATAATATTCAATTTTAATAGCAATAACAGTAGCAAACAGAACACTAAAAGCTGTACCTTTAAGTAAAATTTTTGCATAATACCTGTTGCTGATAACAACAAATTCCAAAAATAACTACTAACATACTCATAATTCTTAGTTAAAGAAAAATCATTTAATTGGTTCTTATAAAAAGAGGACAGAATATCATTTAAAAAATCATTCTCAATCTTTCCTTTTAATCTCGTTTCTAATATAGAGAACTGCCAATACAAATATGAAGCTAATATTATTGAAGCTAGGGTAAATAGTTGAATACTAAACTGAATGTTAAGTAGACCAGATATTGTTATTTGTAGTAAAAAAGCAATAGCAATAGGTAAACTAATTTTAGCCAATCCCAAGAAAAAGATTGCAAACTTTCTCTTCCAACCAAGTGAAGCTAGAAATCTATGATATAACTTATCTGCATAGCTTATCGTAACAATATCTTTTCTATCTTCTGAATTAACATTCTCATTCTTTTGAGGAATTAAAACAATTCCTACACTCTGACTAAAAAGTTCTAATCTTGAAATTTTCTCAATTTCCTCATTTGCAGGATCAGAAACAATCAATGAACTACTGTCTCCATCCAACACGACGATATAATGAGGCAAGCTAGCTCTTTCTACTACCAGTAAATAAGGAAATGATACGTTGTTTAACAAACTAGGAGTCTCAATTTGATAAGAGTCCGCATCAATACCATAGCTTTTTAGTATATCTTCTATATCAAACAAAGACAGTCCTTGGTGGTTATTGTTATCAAATTGTAGACTATCTAAATGTTCTAATTTTGGGAAATAGTAAGAAATGATTGTCTTTACACAAGCCATTCCACAATCCAGCAAAGTTGCTTGTTTATAGTGGCTAACCATTATTTTCTCCTTTTTCAACACTTATCTTACTATAACCATCAACTTCAATGACGCTATTCGAAGTTTGATTTGTCGTAGGAACCCTTAAAACTTCTCCTGTATTATTTGTATGTAAAGTATAGATTCCATCAAAGTCTTCAGGAACTGTAATAGATACATCACCAACAAGAGTATCTATAAATATTTTTTCGAAAGTCGCATTTTTCCCTAAGGAAATGGTTACATATAACTTATCTTTCCCTTGTGAACTCAAAGCCAAATTAAAGCCATGTTGTGAAAATGGAATATATAGACTATCTGAACTCATTTTAACGTTTTTAGTTATGTTATTCACTGATTCTTCGGAAACTTTTCCTTCTATTTGAACACTTGTTTCATCTGATTCACTCTTGACAACTTTAACATCAATTGCTTGCTTTGAACCATAAAACTCTAACGTTTTAATACTTTTAGAAGAAAGAGCCCACGATTGTTTTACACTGATTGTCGTCTCTCCTCGTTTTAAGGTTAATAAAATTCCAGCCACTACAACTAGTAACAACAGCCCAATTACAATTCCTATTTTTTTCATCATTAGTACTCCTACTTAAATTCTTTTTTACTGAATACAACAAACGCAAGTACAATCACTGCTATACTTACCAATATAGGATAGCCTACATTCGTAAGAGTAAATTGACTTACTCCAGGGGAAGTTTTCAAATTTAAAGTCATTAGTAAATAGTCTCTCACACTCTCACCAGAGTTTGGAAGAACATAAACCAATAGGTTATCAAATAGTAAAATATAGAGTGTATAAATCATACATGATTCATAAACCTTATCAAATATTTGAAAAATCAATAACGAGATACTGATAATAACCAAATAGTATGGTAATTGGTGTAAAAATGTTGAAACAATCAACACCAAGTCTCCCTCCAAATAGACAAGAGCTGTTAAACCATAAAAAATAGTTACATATAGGAAAGACAAACAAAAGGCTCCCAAAGTTTTATATAAAAATAACTTCCATCGTTGGTTTTCTTTTGTGAGTAGAATATTAATCGTACGAAAACTATAATCTTCCCCCCAGAAAAATAAATTAGTAGAGATGAAAAGTAAAGGAATAAAACCACTCACATTTGAAATCAATACTCGAAATGCTGGTTCATCTCCATTCGATGACTTAAAAAATAAGGAGAATAACAAAATCAATAATTCTATCAACAAACTAGGAAGCACTCCTCTTTTTTCCCAGTAAAATTTATACATATCTGCTTTAAGAGAACTCATGATTCTCCTCCTTTCTTAAATCATCAGATAATATTACTCAAATAGTAGTCCTCAAAGCGTTCCTTCTTAATATATATATCCTGTATCACTAGATTTGAAGCAACACTATATTCCAAGATAGCCATTAATTTTTTCTTTTCTGTCACAACCAGATAGTCATCCTTCTCAAAATGATCAACGCCCTCTGATTCTAAAAACATTTTTAGAATCAGATTATCACTCGTCTTAAGGAAGAGCTTTTCTGACAAATCATTTGCTAGCTCTTTTGAACTCATCACATTTAGAATCTTTCCTTTTTTCATGATGATATACTTATCTGTTATAAACTCCAACTCTGATAGGATATGGCTTGAAATTAAAAAGGTAACTCCCAACTGATCCCTTAAATTCAAAATCATTTTTCTTAAATCTGAAATTCCTTGAGGATCTAAACCATTCACTGGTTCATCTAGGATAATAAGCTCTGGATTGTCCAAAAGGGCAATTGCTATCGATAATCTTTGCTTCATTCCAAGAGAATAGTTTTTTACTTTTCTATCCCATGATGGTTTGGGTAGGCGAACCAATTCCAACATTTTTATGATATCTGTCTTTAAACCAAATCTTGTTTTATAATATTGCAAGTGTTGACGTCCAGTCAAGTTTGGATAAAGGGCAGGTGATTCGATAATACTGCCAATCTTATGCTGAGAAACACTCTTGATTTCTCCCTTATCAGCTCGAATGAGTCCTAGGAGAATTCTCATTAATGTTGTCTTTCCAGCACCATTCTCTCCGATAAGACCACATATTTCCCCTTGCTCAATATCAAAGGAAATATTATGTAGAACCTGTTCTTTCCCATATGTTTTATCAATATTTTTAAGACTTAAAATCACACGATTCATAGTTTCTCTCCGTTCATTATACCCTTTGCTTTCATGAATTATCCTTCACCTCTGAAATCCCAAAATTCTTAACATCTGTAATTTCCTCAGGCAGAATGACAATTCGCTCTTCACCTGCATCTAAAATTGCTAGGCGAAAGATTTCGTTATTTAATGCTATCTCTACCAACTTTTGCTCTGTCGTGTTATTTCGAAACAGCAAACTGTGGCGAGTTTGTGTAAACGTCTCTAGTAAGATACTAAGATTCCCCATCTCTTCCCTCCTAACCCAAATAACTCTCTTGACTTTTCATTGCATCTCTAGTTTAACGCTTTCAAAAATAAAAAAACATGACAAAAATGTCATGTTAGCTCTCCATTTCCTCAAAAGTTTTTATATCTTTTTCTTTTTCTCCCAATATACGCGCTTCTAATACTTGGTCTCCAAATGCTTGAGCACAAATAATAGCTCTATCGTATAAGCGGATGGCTTTTTCCTTATCCCGTTTATGAAATAAGGTACACATAGCATCTAGCATATCAACAATTGGCTTGTTTTGAAAATCCTGCGATAAAATCATCAGCCTATTCATCGCCTTAACATAAGGCTCAAAAGTGGAGTAAGATTTTTCCATCCATTGAACAGCTAAAGAATCAAGCACTGTTCTCTTTAACATATAAGCTGTCTCTAAATCTGATGAATTTGTTTCTCTTATCAGTTTTTTAGAAAGCATCCAAAACAGTTCATGATGATACCCAATCGGTCTTGCTAAACACGAAACAAAGTACAATTTTATCAGAAGCAAATCATTCACCGAATAGTTTTTCCTTATCTTTACTTGTTCAAAATATTCATCAAGCAAAGCATCTCCAAAACCTGCATCTTCACTTACAAAGACATCAAAACTAGCTTGTAAGGCACTAACTGCAATCTGCTCATCCTCAGGTAGACTGTCATAATAGTGTTCGTAAACTCTTTCAAACAACTCTTCCTTAACCTGGATTCGATCATCATCTCCATAAGTTTGAAACTTAATGAGTTTATCCTTTAATATCAAGTACTCTGAGGGTAAAATCATATGATCCATATCTACTATATGTGAAATTGGACAGCCTAGTTTGTAAGCTATATACTCTACCTTGGATAAACTCGGGGAAGACTGGCCTGATTCAATCCGTGCTAATTGGCGCACCGTTATCTCGGTTTCATCATCACAAAGAGTTTCACGAGTGATATGTTTCATCTCTCGCAACATTCGGATTCTTTTACCTACTTCTATTTTTATATCCATTTATTTACTCTCCTGACAACTATTTCCATATAAAAGATAAATTCCCTGTATATATTTTACTATTTTCTATAGAGATAAGCAATATTTGAAATATATATAACTATCTTTGTGTTATGTTATAAATTTCAGTTCAACTATTACTACACCTAGGCAATTCCAATCTTCCTCACTGCCCTTGCTAGTTTCTTTGCCTTCTTTGACAGCCTGCGATTTACAGCCCTCTTGTGTGTGATTAGCATTGGAATCATTCTGCTTGCTAGCCTCCATATCATTACAAGACCAAGTCAAGCAAGTGAGGCCGACTCCTTCTATAAATTATTCTTGTCTGTCCTTGTGAATGGAGTGATTATCCTCCTCTTCTTTGTAGCTGAAGTGGCACTGATTGGAGATTATCTTCGTATCTTGGCCCTTCTTTAAACTTCATACTCTTCGAAAATCTCTTCAAACCGCGTCAGCTTCGCCTTGCCGTAGATATATGTTCCTGACTTCGTCAGTTTCATCTACAACCTCAAAACAGTGTTTTGAGCAGCCTGCGGCTAGCTTCCTAGTTTGCTCTTTGATTTTCATTGAGTATTAGATTTTTGAGTAAAAATCATAGAAAAACAGCCCCTGAGGACTGTTTGACATTATACAGTAGCTGCTTGATCCAAGCTTTCACCGATAGCGGCTAGGCGCTCGACAACTTCAGCTTGTGTCAATTCATTTTCTGAAACATAGCGGTTACGTGGGTGAACACGGCACTCGTGTGAGCATCCACGAAGGTACTTGTCTTCATTTTCTTCTGATGTCAAGATACGACGGTTACAGAATGGATTTCCACAGTTGACATAACGTTCACATGGTGTTCCATCAAACCAGTCTTTTCCTACGATGGTTGGGTTGACATGGTTGACATCTACGGCGATACGCTCGTCAAAGACGTACATTTTCCCATCCCAAAGTTCACCTTGGACTTCTGGGTCTTTACCGTAAGTCGCGATTCCTCCGTGCAATTGGCCAACATCTTTGTAGCCTTCACGGACCATCCAGCCTGAGAATTTCTCACAGCGAACCCCACCTGTACAGTAAACCACGACACGCTTGTCCATGAATTTTTCCTTGTTGTCACGAACCCATTGTGGCAACTCACGGAAGTTGCGAATATCTGGGCGGATAGCCCCACGGAAATGTCCTAGGTCGTACTCATAATCATTACGTGTATCAAGAACAACTGTGTCTTCGTCAAGAAGGGCTTCTTTGAACTCTTTTGGAGACAAGTAGGCACCTGTTGTTTCAAGTGGGTTGATGTCGTTGTCAAAGTCGTTGTCTTCCAAACCAAGGTGGACAATTTCTTTCTTGTAGCGAACAAACATCTTCTTGAAGGCCTGTTCATTTTCTTCGTCAATCTTGAACCAGAGGTCTTCCATACCTGGGAGGCTGTGAACATAGTCCATGTATTTTTGAGTTGTTTCGTAGTCACCTGAAACTGTTCCGTTAATTCCCTCGTCAGCGACTAGGATACGGCCTTTCAGGCCGATTGATTTACAGAAAGCCAAGTGGTCTGCAGCAAATTGCTCTGCATTTTCAATTGGAGTATAAAGGTAGTAAAGTAAGACACGAATATCTTTTGCCATAAGATTTGTTCTCTTTTCTATTCTTAAATTTTCAGAATTTTTCATCTAACTATACTAGTATACCTGCTTGAGAAAACGAATGCAATTTATTTGACTGGAAATTGTAGAAAAGTGCTTATCCCTGCACTTCATCAGTAGCCATAGCGAATAGCAGATAATTCTCTCAATTTTTTTATTTGCTCGGCTTGATTTTCTGACAAAATCAACTTATTATCAATCAACACACGTGAGATGTCAACATTCATTTGGCTCAATATAAATGGAGTAGAGGTCCCATCGTCCTTTAATCGGTTTTTATAAATTACTAACTGATTTTTCAAGGGAGTCAGTTGAGGAGCAGCCTTTATATCTTCCAGTAGATGATCAATAATCGTCATGGCTTCACAACGTCTTTCGCTTCCTCCTGCAAACCATTTTAATGGTGTCATATTCATTTACCTCCTGAAATTCGTTTATAAATTGAAAAACTAGCATTCCTAACGCTCGTGCCAGTATTTTACCACACCCTATGTAAAAAAGTCAGCAGAAATGGTAAGGTCGCTACAATATTATTGATAACATAAGACGCACTTGACGTTTGAAAAATAAAACTTAATCTTAACTACCGATTTAGCAACTAATCTAGCAAGGCACAATAAACTATCTCATTGAAATACTAGGCCTATCTAGACTGAACTTAAATTTTTATTTAGAAGCTGGACAAAAACTCAATTTCAGAAGAAAACGAAGTAAATCTTCCCACAATAAAACTGACATGATAAAAATCCTCATCG
The DNA here is from genome assembly GCA_963541475.1 of uncultured Streptococcus sp. Taxonomy (GTDB): domain Bacteria; phylum Bacillota; class Bacilli; order Lactobacillales; family Streptococcaceae; genus Streptococcus. Next base: position 10,522 of record CAUTTK010000044.1, read on the forward strand.
CTCCAAACAACACTATCCATGCAAAAACCATGAGTAGGATCATCTGTAAAATCAAAACTCCCTAAAATCACACCTGCCAATTCTGATAACGTTTCTTTTTTAGGAATGTGTATATGCCGATAGCAACCTTTCCCAAATTTGACGAAAACAATCTAAGAACGCACAAATAATAGCTTTTCAGCCTCTATTTCCTGTTTTACTCATTTTAAATGTACCATAATCCCCCCAATAGTCAAGCAAAATAATTTCTTTTAATCTATCATCCCTCTTGAGTTTATCGAACTAAGTCACCTATAACTCGAAAAAAGTATATAAATAGAATGTTTCACGAGAAACACTCAATTCCAAGTTGACCAGCAAGAAGTCTTCTCTTGTAAGCTTGTAGGACAATCATTTTTTCAGATAGTTGTTGAAGCAATTTTCGATGAATGCAACTTCTTTAGGAGTCGTTTTCTTAGTTCCTTTAGGTAACCATCTACGAATGAGCTTATTGTGATTCTCATTAGTTCCCCTTTCCCAAGAGGCATAGGGCTACACATAATAGATGCGCTCCTCAGAAAATACATCAAACAAGCGGTTGAATTCTGTTCCATTATCTACCGAATTTGATGCTGTTTTAAGATGAGTTTTAAAGCCTGATTGACCGACTCAACGCTTTTATTTGGAATCAATCGGATGATTTGATGTCTACTTCTTCTATCATCAAGAAAGGTGTATAGTAGTTTAGTAAAAAGTATCAACCTTTTATACTAAACAAAGCAACAAACTAAAGAATCTTTCCTAACCAACTAAAAGAGCTCATTTACAAGTATAAATCAGACTTACAAAATCAATAACAAATCTTTAGCAAGGAAAAATTGATGTGAGCTACTGTTTGATTTCTGAAAAGTATAATAACTACCTTGATAGAAGACACTGATGGTGTTCGATATACCTATTATACTCAACAAAGTCTTGGGCAGATAAAGGCTTGTTTGGGTTACAAGAGATGTAATCTGAGAGGTAAGCGCCAAGTGAGAATTGACATGGGATTGGTACTTATGGCCAATAATCTCCTAAAATATAGTATATAGAACCTAGAATAGTACACCACTATTACTCAAACATTTCTAGAGATTAATTTGACTTTCCTAATTGATTTGTTCAGATCTTATTCCAATCTACTATATAAGAACGGGAACATCTCAAAATTAAAAAGCTAGAGTTCCGCAATTGGAAATCTCTAGCTTTTTTGTGGTTGAGAACTATTTTGTCTCAGACTCTTTCTTATGAGAGGTACTTGCTTAAGCTTTGAAAATCGGATTTATCATCTGATCTTTATCAAACAATCTATCAATTAAGCTTCTTCGTCTTCTTTACGACGACGGCCTGCAAGACCAAAACCAAGTAATGCACTTGCGGCAGCTGCTACCATAGCTACAGTAGAATCTGCTGTACCTGTATTTGGCAATTCTTTAGCGACTGTACGCACGTTTGCTTGTGCTGATGCTGTTTGACTAGCTTGATCGTTAGCTGGAGTTGCATGATCAGTTGATAGAGCAACTTTCGCCATGAAGTCTTCGATACGTTTAACCATTGCATCCACTTCTGCTTGACTTGCGTCTGCATTAGCAAATACTTTCTTAGCGTCTGCTAACAAGTCATTCGCTTCTTTTGCAGCTTCTGCATCAAACTTAAATTCATCTAATTGACGAATAGCGCCTTCTAACTTAGCTTTATCCACTTTTGCGTCAGTGTTAGTAGCTCCGTTATTTCCTCCACCATTTGATGGTACATAAGGACGTTGTTTAAAGATATCTTTAGCTACGATTGTGTAAACTTTACCATCTTTAGTAATTACAGTTGCATTTCCTGCTTTGTCGAAGATAACTTCTACTACATTAGCATTCGCTCCTTTAATCTTAGCTTTTGCAGCTTCTTTTTCTACATCTGTTAAGTTATTGAGGTCTGCTACTGTTTCTTTTTCGAAGTCAAGGTTGATGTTTTCACCATTGTTCTTAGCTGCAACATCTTTAGCATCTTTAACTAATTGAGCTGCTGGAATTGTTGCTGTCTTACCTTCCGGTGTCGTTACTGTCGCATTTCCATTTTCATCTACTACTACAGTTGAACCTGGGTTGACTGCTTTAATTGATTCTTTAACTTTTTCAATTTCATCAGCTGTTAATTTAGCTTTATCTCCAACTAACACTCTAGTTGCTGGTGTGTTTACACCATTTTGTTGAGTTGGATCAGTTAATTTATCTTCTGGAATTACTAAGTCAAGTTCTGGGATTACTAATACTGTTCCATCACCTTTAGTAACGATTACATCACCTTTATCATTTACTACTACAGTTGATCCTGGGTTTACATCCTCTACTGCTTTCTTAACTTTTGCTTTTTCTTCATCTGTTAAGTTAGCTGGATCTTTTACTAC
>CAUTTK010000045.1:0-12923 GCA_963541475.1 uncultured Streptococcus sp.
TCGCTTATGGATTTAACCGCTACAATCACGATGTGACTATCTTGGCAACCATCATCATCTTGATTATCTTTAAATTCATACTCAATGAAAATCAAAGAGCAAAGTAGGAAACTAGCTGCAGGTTGCTCAAAGTACTGCTTTGAGGTTGTAGATAAGACTGACGAAGTCAGTAACCCTACCTACGGCAAGGCGACGTTGACGTGGTTTGAAGAGATTTTCGAAGAGTATCAATTCTTGGGAGATTTCCTGACCAAGTCTTGAGCCATAAATAAAAAGAGCCGTGCGGCTCTTTTTAAGTAATCAAATTTTCTGTGCCAATTTTTTACTCAAGGCTTGTCCAATCAAGGCCCCCACTAGGGCTCCGATGACAACACTTGCGATAAATAGAAGGATGGTTCCAGGATTTGGAGCGACCATGATACGGTCGATATATTCTTGGGATTTTCCTCTTGCCAGAAGGGTAGCCATATAGGCTTTGGGCGCAATCCACATAAGTAAGATTGGACCTGTTGAGCTAAAGGCAAAAATAATGAAAGAAAGGAAGTTCTTTGTTTGGTCCTTGTATTTTCCTAGGCTAGCTACTGCATCTGCTAGGAGGCCACAGATAATTCCAGGAAGGAAGGCACCAGCACCGTGTTTAGTCCCCAAGAAAAAGAGGGCAATAACAAGGCCGATAGTGGTAATGGCTCCAAAGCGCGGAACTTTTGCGACCAGAATCATATAGGCGCTACCGCCGACAAGGGCAGTAAAGGCAGGCGCATAAAACATATTTCCAGTTTGGTCAAAGAGATTTCCCAAAAGGACACCAATCCCCATGCAGAGGAAGTAAAGAACTGCAAAAAGCAGAGTCGTTAAGATAGATTTTTTCATGAATTGTCTCCTGATAATTTCTTCATAATTTTCATTGTACCATGGTTTGATGGGATTGTAAATGGGGAGAAAGTGTTATTGTTTGCTTGTCATACTCTTCGAAAATCAAATTCAAACTGCGTCAACGTCGTCTTGCCGTACTCAAGTAAAGCCTGCGGCTAGTTTCCTAGTTTGCTTTTTGATTTTCATTGAGTATAAAACTAAATTTTTTATAGATTTGTTAATTTTAAATCGTTTTACTGTATTGCTTAAACCAATTCAACCTTCGCAGAATTACTAAAGAAACAACGCATTAAGGCTGCCCAACAACTCTTGCTTTCGACTAGTGACAGTATCGAAGATATTTGTTATGTCGTTGGTTACAGTAACGTGGGATATTTCTATAAAGTGTTCCGAAAATTGTACGGAAAGTCTCCCAAAGCCTACCGAAAACAGGTAGAAACTATACTATAAGATTTGTATCCCTTTACAAAAAGTGCTATAATCTATAATATAAATAATAATATCAGGAGGTTCTATCATGAAAAAGAAACCGATTTATCTATGGGTCTTGTTAATCTTGTCTGCCCTTATTTCAGCTATGTCTCTGTTTGGAATTTTGAGTCCCTTGCCTAGCAAAGAAGCCTTTCGTTCCGCTCAGAAACAGGCTGCAGGGGTCAGTGCTCAGCAATTAGAAGACCAGCTTAATTACACCTATAGAGTAGCAGAAGCATCTCATTCTATTTTTAATGTTGCCTTGATTGTGCTATCTGCTATTTTAGTGGTAGTAGCCATTGTCTTCCTTATTCGTAAGAATTTGCAATATGCAAACTATACTTACGTTGGCTATGTTTTGCTAGCCATTATTGGTTCGATTTATGGCTATGTTGGTTTCCAAGACGCTTTGCAGTTAGTTCAAGATGAGACCATGCGTTTGACAATGGGTATTGGTTCAAAAGCTGTTAGCATTTTCTATATCGTCATCAATGTTCTTTTCCTAGCCCTTGTTTTCTATAAGATTTGGCGTCAACAAAAAGCCTTGGCAGAAGAAGAGGAAACAGCAGAACTTGCCTAAGTATTGACAAAAAATAACTATCAAGTTACAATCTTGGTAGTTATTTTTCGATTATAGATAAAATCATGGAGGTAAATATGAAGACAATTTCTTTAGTTTATATTAGTCTGAGTGGCAATACTGAGAGTTTCGTGACACGCTTGAAAGACTATCTATTGTCCCAGTACGAGGGGATTGAGGTCCAAAAGATTCATATCAAAGATTTGGTCAAAGAAGGCCAAGATTTCTATGAGATGGACCATCCTTATGTTGTTTTTTTGCCGACCTACCTAGAAGGTGGAAATGGCGTTGATAACGGAGATGTCGAGATTTTGACGACACCAGTAGGGGATTTTATCGCCTATGGTGATAATGCTAGTAAATGTTTTGGTGTGGTTGGTTCAGGAAATCGTAACTTTAATAACCAATACTGCCTGACAGCCAAGCAATACAGTCAACGTTTTGGTTTCCCTGTATTGGCTGACTTTGAAATGCGAGGCATGCTGGGAGATATCAAACATGTGGCTGCAATTATTGCGGATTTGTATGAGTTGGAAAGTTAAGCTAGGGCTTGACTTTTTATTTTTCTGGAGACTTTAGAAAATGCTTACTGCTTACTTTCTATGCTCTAAGAGTTGATTGATATGGTCTACTTTTTTTGATGCTCTTTTATAGGAAATAGCCCAAATGATGAGGTAAACAATCGCAAACTCGATAATGAGCTGGAGATAGAAGAACCAGTGGAAAGGGAACCAACCTGCTAGAGTTGCTAGTGGGACAAAGCCAGCCAGCATAAGGAAGAAATGAGTCAGAGTGGCACGAAGCATGCTCCAGTCACGGCTGAATAATCGCTTGCCAAAGTTGAAGAGAATACCAATGGCTGCCCAGATCAGTGTGCAGTAGAGCAAGACCAGGGCACCGTGAACCTGATGTTGGGTCATTACTTGACCGATGAGAGAGTCGGAACTTAGTGGTGCGTAGGTATTTGGTGCATAAATGAGTGAAAAGATGATAGAGAGGATGAGGCCGATAAGGACACCAGTAGCTGCGTCGTGGAAGATTTGTTTTTTCATAGTTCTAATTTCTCCTTGATGGTTTTTAGGTAACGGCGTGAAGAGTAGGTGAAGCTTTCGTTTTTCAAGAAAATTTCTACTAGGCCGTTGGGGGTGAGCTTGAGATGAGAGATGGAATCGATATTGATGATTTCTGATTGGGAAATTTGGATAAAATTGGTTGGCAGAATTTCAAGGACCTGGTAGAGTCGCAAATCAATGCTGTAGGTCTGGCTCGCCGTTTCTACTAGAACCTTCCGATTCTCGATATAGAAGCGTTGTATCTTACCAATTTTAACTAGATAGACCTGATCATCAATCTTTCCTTTGATTGTTTCTTTTTGGTCAAGATTTTCTGCGAACTCGATGACTTTCTGGACTTTTTCGGTCTCTTGAGGTGCTTGGACAATCAGTTTCTCCTCCTCGTAAGACTCGCTAATCTGTAGTTCTACTTTCATAAATTTCTCTCCTTGTTTTTCGTACAAAATTGTGATCACTTCTTGTACACCTTTATTAAACACTATTTTACAGCCTATGGCAAGGGACTTTGTCTATGTGGAGGGATTTGACTCCTATGTGGTGGAGCTTTTCTGTTCTTTCTGAAATATGGTATAATAGCACTATCAATTTCTAGGAAAACAGATACAGAAAGGGGCTGAAAGATGTCTCATATTATTGAATTGCCAGAGGTGCTGGCAAACCAGATCGCGGCAGGAGAGGTTATCGAGCGTCCAGCTAGCGTTGTTAAGGAGCTGGTAGAAAATGCCATTGACGCAGGCTCTAGCCAGATTATCATTGAGATTGAGGAAGCTGGTCTCAAGAAGATTCAAATCACAGATAATGGTCATGGAATTGCCCACGATGAGGTGGAATTGGCCCTGCGTCGTCATGCGACCAGTAAGATAAAAAATCAAGCAGACCTCTTTCGAATTCGGACGCTTGGTTTTCGTGGTGAAGCCCTGCCTTCTATCGCTTCTGTTAGTGTCTTGACTCTGTTGACGGCGGTGGATGGTGCAAGTCACGGAACCAAGTTAGTCGCGCGTGGGGGAGAAGTTGAGGAAGTCATCCCAGCGACTAATCCTGTGGGAACCAAGGTTTGTGTAGAGGATCTCTTCTTCAACACGCCTGCCCGTCTCAAGTATATGAAGAGCCAGCAAGCGGAGTTGTCTCATATCATTGATATTGTCAACCGTCTGGGCTTGGCCCATCCTGAGATTTCTTTTAGCTTGCTTAGTGATGGAAAGGAAATGACGCGAACAGCAGGAACTGGTCAACTGCGACAAGCAATCGCAGGGATTTACGGTTTAGCTAGCGCCAAGAAGATGATTGAAATTGAGAATTCTGACCTTGATTTCGAAATTTCTGGCTTTGTGTCCTTGCCTGAGTTGACTCGTGCCAATCGCAACTATATCAGTCTCTTCATCAATGGTCGTTATATCAAGAACTTCCTGCTTAATCGTGCTATTCTTGACGGTTATGGAAGCAAGCTTATGGTGGGCCGTTTTCCACTGGCTGTCATTCACATCCATATCGATCCTTATTTAGCGGATGTCAATGTGCATCCGACCAAGCAAGAGGTGCGGATTTCCAAGGAAAAAGAACTGATGACGCTGGTTTCAGAAGCTATTGCAAACAGTCTCAAGGAGCAAACCTTGATACCAGATGCCTTGGAAAATCTTGCCAAATCGACCGTGCGCAATCGTGAGAAGGTGGAGCAAACTATTCTCCCACTCAAAGAAAATACGCTCTACTATGAGAAAACTGAGCCGACAAGACCTAGTCAAGCTGAGGTGGCTGATTATCAGGTAGAATTGACTGATGAAGGACAGGATTTGACTTTATTTGCCAAGGAAACCTTGGAGCAATTGACCAAGCCAGCAAAATTGTATTTTGCAGAGAGAAAGCCTACTAACTATGACCAACTAGATCATCCTGAGTTAGACCTAGCTAGTCTTGATAAGGCTTATGACAAGCTGGAGCGAGAAGAAGCATCCAGCTTCCCAGAGTTGGAATTTTTTGGTCAGATGCACGGGACTTATCTTTTTGCACAGGGTCGAGATGGGCTCTATATCATAGACCAGCATGCGGCGCAGGAACGGGTCAAGTACGAGGAGTACCGTGAAAGTATTGGCGATGTTGATCAGAGCCAGCAGCAACTGCTAGTGCCCTACATCTTTGAATTTCCTGCGGATGATGCGCTTCGTCTCAAGGAAAGAATGCCTCTTTTGGAGGAAGTGGGTGTCTTTCTAGCAGAGTACGGAGAAAATCAATTTATTCTGCGTGAACATCCTATTTGGATGGCAGAGGAGGAGATTGAGTCAGGTATCTATGAAATGTGCGACATGCTCCTCTTGACCAAGGAAGTTTCTATCAAGAAATACCGAGCAGAGCTGGCTATCATGATGTCCTGTAAACGGTCTATCAAGGCCAACCATCGTATTGACGACCATTCGGCAAGACAGCTCCTTTATCAACTTTCTCAATGTGACAATCCTTATAACTGTCCCCATGGACGCCCTGTTTTAGTGCATTTCACCAAGTCGGATATGGAAAAGATGTTCCGACGTATTCAGGAAAATCATACTAGTCTTCGTGAACTGGGGAAATATTAATACTCTTCGAAAATCTCTTCAAACCACGTCAGCTTCGCCTTGCCGTACTCAAGTACTGTCTGCGGCTAGCTTCCTAGTTTGCTTTTTGATTTTCATTGAGTATAAAAGTACAAAAAAGTCTGGGAAAAATTTTTAAAATCAGAAAAACGCATAAAATCAGGTGTTCAAAAACCTTGATTCTATGCGTTTTATTATGGAAATATTTGCTTTTTTCCGAATACTCGTCGAAAATCTATTTAAACCACGTCAGTTTTATATGTAATCTCAAAACAGTGTTTTGAGCTAATTTCGCCAGTTTTATCTGTAACATCGAAGCTGTGTTTTATCAACCTGCGACTGGCTTCCTAGTTTGCTCTATGATTTGCATAGAGTATTAAACTGCGATTTTGCTTAGTTTATTTATTCGGTTAAAAATATAGTCTATTTTATGCGTCCAATGTACGAATTAGGTTGACCATTTCAATAGCTCCTTGTGCACACTCAGAACCCTTATTTCCTGCTTTAGTGCCAGCTCGTTCTATGGCTTGTTCAATTGTATCTGTCGTTAGCACACCAAACATAACAGGGATTTCGCTATTTAAACTGATTTGGGCGATTCCCTTAGATACCTCGCTACATACATAATCATAATGACTTGTACTACCTCTAATGACAGCTCCCAAGCAGATAATTGCATCATATTTTTTACTTTTTGCCATTTTTGATGCAATCAGTGGTATTTCAAAAGCTCCTGGAACCCAGGCTACCTCGATATCTTTCTCGTTTACATTCTCTCTTTTGAGATTATCAAGTGCTCCAGATAATAATTTTGAAGTTATAAATTCATTAAATCTCGCTACAACAATACCGATTTTAATATTGTTCGCTACTAAATTACCTTCATAAGTGTTCATTTATTTTTCCTCCATATTTAAAATGTGACCCATTCGATTTTTCTTTGTTTCTAAATAAAAACTATCGTAAGGATTGGCTTCTATTTCGATTGGTATTCTACTGGAAATGGTAATTCCATATTTTTCTAACTGTTCAACCTTGTCAGGATTATTTGTCAGTAAATGAAGTGACTGAAGTCCCAGGTCTTTAAGCATTTGTGCTCCAATGTGATATTCTCTTAAATCACCTTCAAAGCCTAACGCAAGATTGGCATCAAGCGTATCCATTCCTTGATCTTGTAAATGATAGGCTTTTAATTTATTGATAAGTCCAATTCCTCGTCCCTCCTGTCGCAAGTAAAGTAAGACACCCGAACCATTTTCAGCAATCATTTTCATAGCTTTATCGAATTGCTGTCCACAATCGCAACGTAAAGAGCCTAAAACATCTCCTGTTAAACATTCAGAGTGGACCCGACATAATACATTGCCTTCATCCTCTATATTTCCCATAATAAGAGCAAGATGATGTTCCCCATTTAGTTTATCTATATAGCTAATTGCTTTAAAATTACCGTATCTAGTAGGCATATTGACAGTTGAAACTCGTTCTACCAGCTGATCATATACTTTTCTATACTCTTGTAATTCTTTGATGGTGATTAGTGGGATATTGTGTTTCTTAGAGAACTGAATTAAATCATCTGTTCTCATCATTTTGCCATCATGATTCATTATTTCACAACATAGGCCACACTCTTTTAGTCCTGCTAATTTTAATAAATCAACAGTTGCTTCTGTGTGTCCATTTCTTTCTAGAACACCACCGTTTTTCGCAATTAAAGGAAACATGTGTCCTGGCCTGCGAAAATCAGAGGGTCTTATATCTTCAGCTACACACATACGTGCGGTCAATCCTCTCTCCTCGGCAGAAATACCTGTGGTCGTTTCCTTATAATCAATTGAAACTGTAAAAGCAGTCTTATGATTATCTGTGTTGTTTTCAACCATAGGTGAAAGCATTAATTGATTAGCTAAACGTTCGCTCATAGGCATACAAATTAATCCTTTGGCATAAGTAGCCATGAAATTAACATTTTCTGTTGTAGCTGCTTGTGCGGAACAAATTAAGTCTCCTTCGTTTTCTCTATCCTTGTCATCTATAACAAGAACAAGTCGTCCCTTCTGCAATGCTTCTAATGCTTCTTGTATTTTTCGATATTCCATTGACTGATTATCCTTTCTGCTAAAATCCATTTTGATATAATAGTTCCTTAGATATCTCTGATTTTGGAGAGTTATCCATCAGTTTTTGCACATATTTACCTAAGATATCATTTTCAAGATTTACTGTACTCCCGACTTGTTTACTCTTAAGAATGGTTTGTTCCAAGGTATGAGGGATAACAGATACTGAAAAGTTTACTTTGGAGACTTTAGCGACAGTCAGACTAATGCCGTCAATTGTAATAGATCCTTTTTCAACTATTAAATCTAAAATTTCTTTTTGTGTGTTGATTTGATACCATACAGCATTATCATCTTTTTTTATTGACGAGATTTTTCCTGTACCATCAATGTGTCCTGTAACGACGTGACCCCCAAGTCGACCGTTGACAGATAAGGCTCTTTCTAGATTCACCTCACTTCCATGTTTTAATAAGGTAAGAGCTGTTCGACTCCATGTTTCATTCATTACATCAACTGTAAAGGATTGATGATTGAAATGAGCAACTGTAAGACAGATACCATTTACTGCTATACTATCGCCTAAATGGATATCCGTTAATATTTTTGAGGCTTTAATTGATAGTTTGCAATTACGAGAGTCTTTTTGTATTCTTTCAACTTTTCCGATTTCTTCAATTATTCCTGTGAACATGGATAAATCACTTCACTTTCTATGAGATAGTCATTTCCTATTTGAGAAAAAGCATAAGGTTTCAATCTAATAGCGTCATTTGGCAAAGAAATACCTTCACCTCCGACAGGAAACTTGGCACTGCCTCCAAAAATTTTTGGTGCAATATATATTTTCAGCTCATCAACAATTTGTTGTTCCAAAGCACTCCAATTCATTAGACTACCCCCTTCTAGAAGTAGGCTATCAATCTGCATGTTTCCTAGATGTTGCATTAAACTTGATAAGTCTATATGATTGTCTTTTTTCTTTATGGAAAGTATTTTACAGCCATGATTTTGATATAGCTTCATTTTATTTTTGTCTTCAGAGGAAGTGGCAATGTAAGTTTTAATATCATTTGCTGTTTTTACGATTTTAGAGGTAAGAGGAGTTCGTAAATGTGTATCGCATATGATACGGATAGGATTTTTCCCTTCCTCCAATCTACATGTCAGCAAAGGGTCGTCTTGAATAACAGTATTGACTCCCACCATAATCGCACTAACATGGTGTCGTAACTGATGCACATGCTTTCTTGCCTCTTCTCCAGTAATCCATTTGGATTGATTTGTTTTAGTGGCTATTTTTCCATCCATTGTCATTGCATATTTCATAAAAACATAGGGGACATGCTGAGTAATGTACTTTCTAAAACTTTTTATTAAGTTAAGACACTCATTTTCTAAAACTCCAACAGTAACTTGAAGATTATTTTCCTCAAGTATCTTTACTCCCTTTCCAGATACAATAGGATTACAGTCTAGGCTTCCAATGACTACTCTTGTAATACCACTATCGATTATAGCGTCTATACAAGGTGGTGTTTTCCCGAAGTGACAACAGGGTTCAAGTGTTACATAAAGCGTCGCTCCGACAGGGGATTCTCTACAGTTTTTAAGAGCATTTCTCTCAGCATGTGGGCCACCAAAAAACTCATGATAACCTTGTCCGATAATGTGATTGTCTTTTACAATAACTGCGCCGACCATAGGATTGGGATTGACGTAACCAGCCCCTTTTTGTGCCAGTTTTATTGCTAATTGCATATATTCTGAGTCGCTCATCTCACTACCTCCAAAAAAATATACCTTGAATAGAGGACTATTCAAGGCATACAAAAGAAAACTTATGCGATTAACAAAAATGCTCTGAAATGACAGGAAATCATTTCAGAGCACGCAAAAAGCACAAATATACTTTCATCTTCTTTCATCCAGACTATACTGTCGGCTTTGGAATTTCACCAAATCATGCCTTTCGGCTCGTGGGCTATACCACCGGTAGGGAATTGCACCCTGCCCTGAAGATAGTTATTCAATTACAAATAATTATAGTACTTAATTTTGAATATGTCAACAGATAAATACAGATTATTTTTGATATACTGTGTTTGTGATAATCGATTCTCGCTCCTAAGCTAAAGAAAATATGATATACTAGATAAACGAAATAAGAGAAAAGGAAAACTATGTACGAATATTTCAAAGGAATCATTACCAAAATCACTGCTAAATACATTGTTCTTGAAACCAATGGTATCGGTTATATTTTGCATGTGGCCAATCCTTATGCTTACTCAGGACAGGTCAACCAAGAAGCTCAAATTTATGTGCACCAGGTCGTGCGTGAGGATGCCCATCTACTTTATGGATTTCGCTCAGAAGATGAGAAAAAGCTCTTTCTCAGTCTGATTTCGGTCTCTGGGATTGGTCCTGTATCAGCTCTTGCTATTATCGCTGCTGATGACAATGCTGGCCTGGTTCAAGCTATTGAAACCAAGAATATCACCTACTTGACCAAGTTCCCTAAAATTGGCAAGAAAACAGCCCAGCAGATGGTGTTGGACTTGGAAGGCAAGGTAGTAGTTGCAGGAGATGACCTTCCTGCTAAGGTGGAAGTGCAAGTAAGCGCTGAAAACCAAGAATTGGAAGAAGCTATGGAGGCCATGTTGGCACTGGGCTACAAGGCGACCGAGCTCAAGAAAATCAAGAAATTCTTTGAAGGAACGACAGATACAGCTGAGAACTATATCAAGTCGGCCCTTAAAATGTTGGTCAAATAGGAGTAGAGCATGACAAAACGTTGTTCGTGGGTCAAGATGACCAATCAGCTCTACATTGCCTATCATGATGAGGAGTGGGGGCAGCCTCTCCATGATGACCAAGCATTGTTTGAGTTGTTGTGTATGGAAACCTATCAGGCAGGCTTGTCTTGGGAAACGGTACTAAACAAACGCCAGGCTTTCCGAGAAGCCTTTCATGGCTATCAAATTCAAGCGGTCGCAGAGATGACCGACACCGAATTGGAAAACTTGCTGGAGAATCCAGCCATCATCCGAAATAGAGCCAAGATTTTTGCTACACGCGCTAACGCCCAAGCATTTCTACGACTACAGGCAGAGTACGGCTCTTTTGATGCCTATATTTGGTCCTTTGTTGAGGGGAAAACGATCGTTAACGATGTTCCCGATTATCGCCAAGCCCCAGCTAAAACCGCTTTGTCTGAAAAATTAGCCAAAGATCTCAAAAAACAAGGTTTCAAGTTCACAGGTCCAGTCGCCGTCTTGTCTTTTCTACAAGCAGCAGGTCTGATTGACGACCACGAGAATGATTGTGAGTGGAAAGGTCTTAAATGATGTCTAACAAAAATAAGGGAATTCTGATTTTTGCGATTCTCTATACAGTCCTCTTTGTGTTTGATGGCGTTAAATTGCTGGCTTCTTTAATGCCATCTTCCATTGCAAATTATCTAGTTTATGTAGTTTTAGCTCTATATGGCTCCTTCTTGTTCAAGGATAGATTGATCCAACAATGGAAGGAGATTAGAAAGACTAAAAGAAAATTTTTCTTTGGCGTCTTAACAGGATGGCTCTTTCTCTTTCTGATGACTGTTGTCTTTGAATTTGTATCAGAGATGTTGAAGCAGTTTTTTGGGCTAGTCGGACAAGGTCTAAACCAGTCGAATATTCAAAGCACTTTTCAAGAGCAACCACTACTGATTGCTGTTTTTGCTTGTGTTATTGGACCTCTGGTAGAAGAATTAATTTTCCGTCAAACTCTATTGGGATATTTGAGAAAAAGTCTGCCAACTTGGCTGAGTATCTTTATAGCCGGTCTTGCTTTTGCCTTAACTCATATGCACAGCTTGGATCTATCCGAGTGGGTCGGTGCAGTCGGTTATCTAGGTGCTGGCCTTGCCTTTTCTATTATTTATGTGAAAGAAAAGGAGAATATCTATTATCCCCTACTTGTTCACATGTTAAGTAATAGCATCTCCTTAATCATTTTAGCTATCAGTAGTATGTGATGAAAATACCAGTAATGATAGTGAGAAAAAAGCTGAGAAACTTTTCCCAGCTTTATTTGTTATAGTCAAAGCGAATGACTTGTTCCTGTGCATCTACATGAGCATGGACCCCAAAGGGTACAATTGCTCTTGGAGTTGCGTGGCCGACATTTAGATTATAGATAATCGGGATATTGCTATCAATGATATCCAATAGTGCCTCTTTATAGTCGTCATAGAAAGTTTCATCCATAGGTTTCCCGACCAAGAGTCCGCTGATGACCTCGAATATACCAGTGTTCTTTAAAGTCCGCAACATCTTTTTGAAGTCTTCCGGCTCAGGCTTTTCTTCGCTTGTTTCTAGTAAGAGAATCTTTCCTTCCCAGTCTGACAAGTCAGGGAAGAGTTTGTACTTTTGGCAGAGGTCCGTGCTGTCTGCGTACCGAGAGTTGTCAAAGATATCGTAGAGGGATTCGAGGCAACCACCGAGGATTTCTCCCTCGAACTGGGCATTTCCTTGTAACAAGTGAAAGCCAGTATTTGTATGATTGATACGAGGTGTTCCTAGAGCCTTGGGACTGAAGTCAGTTCGTTCCTCATACCAAACGTCACTAGGGCGGATTTCTGAGATTCTTCCCGTCTCAATCAATTCTTTAAAGTAGTGGAGACTATAGGTCAGCATTTCTTTGTCTAATTCACAAATGTCTGCTAAAAAGGATTGCCCATAAAAAGTTTTAACACCTAGTTTATGCAACATGAGATGGTTCATGGTTGTATCTGAGAAGCCAAGAAAAATTTGTTGTTTGATAACTTTTTCTAGTTGGTCATTTTCAAAAAGATAGGGCAACAAACGATAGGTATCATCTCCACCGATGGCGCATAGGATCATGTCGATGCTATCATCGGAAAAGGCTTGCATCAAATCCTCTGCACGCGCTTCGGGGTGACCCTTGATAAAGTCTAAGCCTTTTAACGAATGGGGCAAAAAGATAGGATTAAGTCCTAAGTCCTTGAGACGTTGGACACCCAAGTCCACTTCATGTTTGACAAAGTCTTCTCCGATAATGCCACTAGATAAACTAACAATACCAATAGTAGAAACCATATCTCATCCTCCTAGAAATAGATTGAGCCTATTTTATCACAAAAGATAAGAGAAAGCTATGTGGGATGTCAGAGGAATACTTTTAAATCAAGAAAGTAGTAAAAAGCAACCGCATCTGCAGTTGCTTTTATCATACTCTTAATAACGTGTTGGTCCTGCACTTGCGCTGCGGATGTTCAAGCGTTTCTTGA
>CAUTTK010000046.1:0-11951 GCA_963541475.1 uncultured Streptococcus sp.
AAACGTCAGTAAAGGTCATGTGACCTTGGACGAGCGACTGCCCGTATTTAGCCAATTCTCACAAAGGCAGTCGCATTTTTTTGAAACGATATGAATGAAATTAAAGAAAAAGCCTTGGCCAAAATGCTGGAGGAATTAAAAGGAGATCATGGACCAGCTGAAGATGCAATACACAATTGGATTTGTGATCAAGAGGACGAAAAGCTTTTCGAAGGAGTTTTGGGTGATAAGAAATCTATTAGAGAAGCTTTGAACTATTGCGCTAGCCAGGCTAAGAACTTTAAGTCAGGAACTTGTGCGATGGTAGATGACTCTACCGTATTCGGTTGGGTCTATAAGTACTTTACTGGCAAAACCAAAAAGGTTGAGGCAATCCATGCGACTGTAGTAGTCGGCCAACAACCAGAAAAACCAAAATCTAAAAAAGTTAAAAAACAGAAAAATGTTATTGACGGTCAGCTCGATTTATTCGGAGAATTAGCATGACAAAAAATCAAAAAATAATTACCGGACGTTTGAAACCGCCCCAAAAATTCTTTGACTGGTGCTATTCGCAGATCCCGACCATCAAATGGTCTAACAAATCTCAAACTATTCAGAGCGATCGGACAGGTTGTAGAGTTATCGAAAAACGTCTGACAAAATCGAGCAGATTAGACTTTTACGACAAATTCTACAGTTTCGCAATTATTCTTGTGACGTGCAAACGGATTGAAATCCAATCTTACGGATTCTGGTCGCGATACACGAACGGCAAGCAATCTATTAGGAGGCAACTTACAAACTTTGAGCAGATGAGCGACAATCAAGTTACACAACTGACTGAAAGATGCGGAGTCTACGCTCCTGGGCTTACTCCTAACTTCACAGGCCAAGGAGCATATTCAGGAACAATATTTTTTGAAAACAATTGGGAGAATAAGATTCGAGAAATTTCCGAATTGAAGTACTTGGAATTTCCTCGTGGGTTGGGCTACTATCATTTGCCACACATGTATAAATACCGCTCTGAAATCGAGTTTCTTCAGAAAATAAATGCCTGGAGACTGGCTACGGATCTCGCTTATGATGTTACTGAATATGATGGATGGCATGTGAGAAAAGCGGTTGATTGCCGTGTCGTAACAAAGAAATGGCTTCATGAAAATAAGCGATTTTTCAAAAATACAGATATGTCCTTCAGAGATTATGAGCTAGAACGTCGCATCAAATTGAGAGGTGGCACGCTTGTTCCTGGTATTGAAAAAATCCTGACTTATCAAGACATCAACAAAATCCCCAAAGCTGCCAAAATGAACAGATTCCAGAATTGGTTCTTAAAAAACAAAGTTAATTTTGACTACTATGTAGACTATATCAGCATGTTGAACGAGCTTGATATACCCATTGATACCGACAATCTCATCATGCCGAAAGATTTAGTCAAAGCGCATGATAATGCGGTTAAGCTGCTCATACAGCACAAGAGCGAGATTGAACAGCGCAAGTTCGAGAAGCGTCTGAAATCTTTGGCCAAATACGAGAAAGCGGTAGGCCAGTATCTCTTTAAACCGGCCTATAATTCCGGAGAATTGATTTTGGAAGGGAAGGCATTGTCTCATTGTGTTGGTAGTGCTAGGTATACTCAAGATCATGCGAACGGCAAAACGACAATCATATTTGTTAGGCCAAAAGATGAACCAAACAAGCCGTTTTTTACTTTGGAATACAAGGATGGCCGAATTGTTCAAATTAGGGGGAAACACAATTTATCAGCTCCTGAAGAAATCCGCCAAGCTGCAGATAAATGGCTATTAGAAATCAACAAAAATACAAAACACGCATAAAGGAGAAACAACATGATAACTAAAATCAATGTCCCAAAAACATCAATCGTAATCGAGATTGAAAATAAAGAAATCAAAATTGAGAATATGATTGGCTATGATATGAAGATGGTTTTTAGAAACCAGGACGCAGAGCCGTCTTTGGATGAAAATGGGGATGTTTTTGAGCCTCTCTACTGGCTAGACATTAAGGCTAAACCTGAGGAGGACGTAGAATACCATACTAGTTTAGGAGTGAAGAAAGAAAAAAGAAAACTAGCTGAGTTACAAATATTCTTTGAATATATCGAGGCTAACAAACAAAATCTTTTTGATCTCTGTGGAATTAAGGGAGAACTGCAATGAAATCTCTGACATTATCGTTAGACATTTCAACTACTGCGACAGGATGGGCCGTATTTTACGGCTCTGACCTTGTCCAGAGTGGTGTCTTAAAACATAAAAGCAAATCGTTCTTTGAACGTGGGCGCTTCATGGCTAGCGAATTGCGAGCCATTCAATCAAGGGCGCTCCAGAAGTACGACTGCCATTTTGAATCGATTGTGGTCGAGAAGAACTCGGTCATGGGGCCAAATCAGCAGTCCATGATCAGTATTGGAATTGTGACAGGTATAATTCTTGGCCGATTGATTGCTGACAATGTGTACTTCGTGAACGTGTCAACTTGGCGCAAGTACTGGAAGTTTAGTTACAAGGACCGAAGTAAAAAGTCGATGAAGCTGCAGGCAGTTGCTAAGGTGTCTTATGAATTCGACCTGAACGTCAAAGACGATGAAGCTGACGCAATACTGATTGGTTCATATTTTGTAAACCATGGCCAAGAATTTGGAAATCTGGAAAACCACAAGGTAAGTTGAGGAGTTAGAAGATGAATAAGCAAGAATTGATTGAGAGAATTAAAAAATTAGATGAACCATACTTAAAAGCGGAATTTGTTTTAGAATTGGTCAAACAACTAGACGAACCAGAGAAAGTCAAAGTTCCAGCGTTTGTGTCGGTTTGGTATAGGATAAACAAAGATAATTTAGATAAAAACATTGCCTATCTTTGTTCGAATTGGGAAAAATCGACAAATGACGATACTTTATTTAACTGGATGTCGAATACAGATAACTTTATCCAAACCCTTGTCAACATGCACCAATTCGGCTACGAGATTGAGAAAGAAAAGCAGTATTTGGTCAAGATTAAAGCAACAAAACACTACCTTGTAAAAGATGGAAATGGGAAAATATTTTTTTCTCTAGCATTCAAAGGCTATTTTACAAAAAAAGAACTAGAAGATGCTGGCTTCGGCTGGGTGTTTGATTGCGAAGGGATTGATATTGAGGAGGTTGAGTGATGAGTTATGATTTGGAAATCTTAGCGAAAATAGAGAGTGGAGATTATATCCGTATTGCAGAACCTAAATATAGTTCTCCGACCTACAATCTCGGAAAGATGTTTAGAATTGCTATGGATTGGGATTTTGACCAAGGCGCTATCTACAACATTGCTGATATTTTAGATAATATCCAGCTCGGTATATCTGAATTAGAGCGGTACCCCGGAAAGTATGTACAGTATGAACCTGAAAATAGATGGGGAACGGTTAGCGATGCATTGGAGGTTTTAAAGTCGCTGAAAGAGTGTATTTTAGAACAAGATATTGATACGAAATATTTATATGTGAGGTGGTGACATGAAACGATTCATCGCTATCTGGATCTTACTATCTGCTGGACTGAACATCTGGCAGATGGACAGGATTCGAGATTTGGAAGAGAAGAAGCCGATGGTTATCTACAAGGCAGATAACGCAGGTGCTGAGATATTTGGTAAAGTCGTCGAGAAAGGACGACATGGCAAGCTGTATACAGTGACTATCAGAGATTATGGGATTTTCGTAGTTACGAAAGAGCAGTATGAGAAGATAAGAGTAGGAGATGAGGTGTTACTATAATGGACGATATTTTACAAGCTTTAGCAAAAATGCTAAATATGACTGTTGATGAAGTAAGTTCTTTGCTTACGACATTTAAAGGGAGCGCACCACAGATTTATGAAACGCTTTTAAGAGAAAAGATGTTTTACGATGTATTTATTTTTTTTGAAAATTTTTCACTCATGATGCTCATTGTTTCTTTGATAATTTTAGTTATTTCAATTTATTTTTATCATTTTTATAACGCGGACGATGTCAGTGTCTGGGATGTCCCTAAAGGAAAAACTAAAGAAGATTTCAAGTCGGAACTGATTGAAAATAATAAGAGGAAATTTAAACCATTTTTAAAACTCAGCTATATTACTTCAAGTGCAAGTTTGGCAACTTTTGTTGTAGCAGTCGTTTTGAAAATAATACTTTCTCAGAATTATATATTCATCATGAATGAAATTTTACCGAGATTAACAAATAGATAGGAGTTATCATGAACACAATAGACAAAGTCAAGCAATGGTTTATTGACCGCGATTTAGAGAACGGTGGACGGTTAGACAAGCAGTCATTAAAACTTAGCGAAGAGTTCGGCGAACTATGCGCTGGCTACCTCAAGAAGAATGAGCAACTGACCAAGGACAGCATCGGAGATTGCGCAGTCGTGATTGTCGGTCTGGCCTTGCTGATTAAAGAGGATGTGCATAAGATTTTTGAGGGATTAAATCCCGTTGAAGAAGTAGATGTAATGAAATGTTTTAAATCCTTAAATTTAAACATTTGTGCAATTCTATCGTATAGCGATAGAAGATACAATGGAATATTTCGTTATGATTTAGTATTCGCGGTTGAATATCTAAAATCAATCAGCAAAATACTCGGTTATAACTTCGAGGAATGTTTTGAACTGGCTTACCAAGAAATTAAAGACCGAAAAGGTCGTTGGATTGATGGTAGCTTTGTCAAAGAGGAGGATTTGGGATGATACCAAGATATAGAGTGTGGCATCATGAATTAGGTAGACTGATGTCAGTCAAATGTATGTTTTTTCATGATAGCGAGATTGAAGAATTTGAGTTAAACGATGCTTTAATGAATGATTATATTACAGCTTATCCTGATGAAATCGTACTAATGCAATCAACAGGACTCAAAGATAAGAATGATAAGGAAATCTTTGAGGGGGATATTTTAAAATTTAATGACGAGTGGAATGAATATTGTCACGAGGGCTATGTAGATGGCTCGGTCGAAGGTGTTAATTACGTTGAAGTGGTGAAAGGTGAAGCTTGTTTTGAATTCGGTAAAACTAGATACCCAGAATCATCTCTATTCATTTATATGGAAGATGAACATCTTTCGTTCGCTGAATTGGTAAAGGATAAAGACTTTGGGTTTGAAATCGTCGGCAACGTCTACGAAAATTCAGAGCTTTATTGGCTAATCGAGGAGATGGAACATGAGTGAGTACGCTTTATATCAAGGCGATGCATTCATAACATTGGGTACTCTTGCCGAAATCAGCAAAGAAACAGGTATTGCTGAAAGGATGTTGAAGTATTATACTTTTGCATCCACGCAAAGAAGAAATCCAAATGGTAGAGCTGTCGTAAAGATTGAGGTGGATGATGAAGGATAATAAGTTCGGAAATCAAATCAGATTGTGGCGAAAATCCAAAGGTCTAAAGAAAGTTGAGGATGCTAAAATCTTTGGAGTTAGCCCAGAAGCTATTTGTCATTGGGAAAGCGGAAAGGCACAACCGCAAGATGGGGATATGTTTGTTATTTGCGAAAAATTGAATCTTGACCCTCGTATGTTTTTAAGAAAAAAGACAAATCCTCTTGCCGAAATGCTAAAAAGAAAGCGATGCGAGCTGGGATTGACTCAAGGTGATTTAGCCATTAAATTAGGATATCGCAGAGATACGATAGCCAAGTGGGAAGCAGGCAGTAGCATTTCTAAATGCGCATTGGAAGATATCTGCACGTTCTTTGGAATTGAAGTATAAAAAAAGCCAAGGCACTCTCTGCCTCGGCTATAATCTCAATAATATTATTATATCACAAAGGAGATAGAGAGTGAACAAGGCTAAAGAACTCTTGAAAGAGTTGCAGGATCTGGACATGGACATCCAAAGCCGTATAGATGAAATCAATGAACTTGAGGCAGGTTTGCTCTCAAGTCCTAAGTGGTCAGGTGTCAAAGTCCAAGGTGGACAGACTAGAAAAGTTGATGATGTCTATACTCAGTTGGTAGTGATGAAAGAGGCTATAGAGCAGGATGCTAAGGAAGTTATTAACAGAAAACTTGAACTTGGTAGAATGATCAATAAGTTAACAAATCCGAAGTATCGGACAATTTTGAGAATGACTTACATTACTAAGATGTATGTTGATGATATTTGTGACAAAATGGAAATCAGCAGAACAACTTTCTACACTTGGCGGAATATGGCTATCTCTGAACTAAATGAGGTTTTGGAGAGAATGGAACTAAATTGAACTTTACAAAACCGTACGGGAAAAAATGATACTTGTTAGCACAGTTTTGTAATTCTGATAGAATGGTAGTGTCAAGAATTGAAAAGAGAGGTCTCAGAATTTGGTAGATGGTTACCTGAAATCAGGGTGTCGTAAAGGCGTTGAGGGTTCGAGTCCCTCCCTCTATTTCGTTCATTGACGTCTCCTTTATATTTTTCATTTTATTTCCGAGGCTTCGGCCTCTTAGACAGTAAGGACAGGTTAGCAGGTTGTTTGGGTCTCCTTAATTTTTTACCAAACGTGCGTTTTACTGCTAGACCAGTTGGTTCGATTCCAGCTGCTGTCATTTGAGTGTTTGTGTCCCAGAATGGGGTAGGCAGTAGGCTTAGCATTCATATATCACTCATTAACTTAAAAATGGTTGCAGCAGCGACCAAACCTCGCATGGTTGCGTAGCTACTTATATCCTAGGTAAGTTATAAGCTAGAGGGTTTGATTCCCTCAGAGGTTGTAAAGACTACAAAAAAATAAATCAGAAAATTTATTTCTAATTAACACGCAAGGTAGTAGTCGTCTTGCAGGAAGGTCGCACATCGTGTGGCTTTTTTTGATTTAAAAAAGGTGGTGATGGAAAATTGAATGAAAGACAAAGACGATTCGCAGATGAGTACATCATCAGCAGAAACGCAACACAATCCGCTATTAAGGTGGGTTACTCAGAGAAAACGGCATATAGCATAGGGCAAAGATTGTTGAAAAATGTTGAGATTTCTGAATACATTAAAAAACGTACCGAAGAACTTTTTGACGAACGTTCAATGTCAATCGCAGAAGCCTTGGCAATCTCTGCTAGTATCGCTAGAGGGGAAACTCAACAAGGCTATTCTAAAAAAACTGTAAAGACCGTTGAAGGTGTGGAGGTATCGGAAACGACTTATGAATTTACTCCGACGATTGAAGAAAGACAACGCTCTATAGACCACATATTCAAAGTGAATGGAGCATATTTAGAGAGAAAAGAAATCGAAATGTCTTCAGCCGTTCAATTCGTTGATGATATAGGAGTTGGCGATGAAGCGTAGGATGAGTGAATTCATCCCAAAAGCTTTTTATTCTATGTGGCGTGCAGCATTCGACCCCAAAATCTTACATGTGGTTGAAAAGGGAGGGCGTGGTTCTGGCAAGTCTAGCGACCTCGGGCACACGATCATTCAACTGATTATGCGCTATCCAGTCAATGCCGTGTGTATTCGTAAGACAGATAACACTCTAGAACAGTCGGTCTATGAACAATTGAAATGGGCGATTAGTGAGCAAGGGGTTAGTCATTTATTTAAGATTAATAAGTCCCCTTTAAAAATAACCTATATCCCAAGAGGAAATTATATTATCTTCCGTGGTGCACAAGATCCAGAGCGTATCAAATCCTTGAAAGATAGTCGCTTTCCGTTTGCGATTGGCTGGATTGAGGAGTTAGCTGAGTTTAAAACTGAAGATGAAGTAAAGACAATCACCAACTCCCTTCTTCGTGGAGAATTGGCTGATGGTCTTTTTTATAAGTTCTTTTACTCTTACAATCCACCGAAAAGAAAACAATCTTGGGTGAATAAGAAATATGAAAGCGTCATACAGCCTCCTAATACCCACGTACACCATTCAACTTACTTGGATAACCCATATATATCCCAAGCCTTCATAGAAGAAGCAGAGGCTACGAGAGAGCGTTCAGAGAAGCGTTACCGTTGGGAGTATCTGGGCGAGGCTATCGGTTCGGGTGTAGCACCGTTTGAAAATCTGGTATTCCGCAAGATTACAGACGAGGAGATAGCAAGGTTTGATAACATTCGACAAGGCAACGACTTCGGTTATGCTAATGACCCTCTGGCCTTTGTAAGATGGCATTACGACAAGAAGAAACGAGTTATCTATGCTATTGATGAGATTTATGGCGTGAAGATTAGCAACCGTGAATTAGCTGAAAGAATCCGTGAGAAAGGCTATCAATCTCAGATGATAACCTGTGATAGCGCAGAACCTAAGTCGATTGATGAGTTAAAACTGCAGCTGAATATTCCGCTTGTCCAAGGGGCTAAGAAAGGTCCTGATAGTCGTGAGTATGGAGAACGTTGGTTGGATGATTTGGTTGCAATTGTGATAGATCCAGAACGCACACCGAATATCGCAAGAGAGTTCGAAAGTGCGGACTATGCAGTTGACCGTGATGGAAATCCCAAGCCGAAACTTGAAGAGGTAAATGACCACACAATCGACGCTACTAGATATGCGTTTGAAGACGATATGAGACAACCAGGAATATCGTTCTGGTAGGAGAAGGAGAAATGTTGAGTAATTGGTTTAAATGGTTAATTAGGCGGTTGTTGATTAAGAATACAACCCAAAATGAAATACTAGAGATTGAGATAAGAGAACACCAGAATTCTGAGAAAGTAAGCACGATGAAAGAGGCTTACAACTACTATCGAAATCGCACGGCTATTCGAAATAAGAAGGTTGATGTTGACTGGCGGACGAACTCAAGGATTGAATTGGGTTTGTTTAAGAAGCTGGTAGACCAGAAGGTCGGGTATTTGTTTTCTAAACAACCTACCATCTCTCTTGAAGGAGAAGAATCACAAGACTTTTTAGACAGCGTGTTTGATGAGGACCTTTTATCTACGATTAAGTCACTCGGTAAGGAAGCAGTGATGAAAGGAATAGCTTACGGCTTGCCTTATTACGATGAGAACGGCCGTCTACGCTTGTTTAAAATCCCAAGTGAACAGATTATCCCTTTCTGGAAAGACGAGCGTCATTTAGAACTATCTGCCTTTGTACGTGTCTATAATCAAGCAGTTTACGAAAGTGGAGTAAAGAAGACTAAAACCTTTGTAGAATACTACGACGAACAAGGAATTACAGATTATATCTGGACAGGTTCACACCTTGAACTCAATCCACTTTCTAAAGAGACCAAGGGGAATTTTTACTATGTCAACGCAGATGGAACACGGATTCCTTACACTTGGGAGAAAGTCCCTCTGATTCCATTCCGATACAACGAGTATGAGGACGGTCTTTTAGTTCAAACTAAGTCTTTGATTGATAATATTCAACTTCAAATGTCTACTAATGCTGATATGTTGGCAGATATGCCGAAGTTGATTTATGTTTTGAAAAACTATCAGGGCGCAGACTTGGGCGAGTTCATGAATAATCTGAATAAGTTCCGCTCTATCAAGGTGTCTAGTGATGGTGGTGTAGATACACTGCAAGCAGACAATGATACTAGCGGAGTTGAAGCAGATATCGAACGCTCTCGTAAGTTCTTATATGAGGCTGCACGAGCCATTGATACCCAAGATGATAATTTAGGTAATGCTAGTGGTCAGGCTCTTAAATGGCGCTATACAGACCTTGATTTGGATTGTAATGAGCTGGAAAATGAGTTCCAAAAAGGTATCAAGCAATTCCTTTGGTTTGTAGAACAGTATGCAGCTAACAAAGAAGTAGCGTTTGACTCATCTAAATTTACTTATGTCTTTAATCGTGACATCATTTCAAACGAGTCTGAAGCGATTCAAGACTGTGTGAACTCAATCGGCATCTTAGACGACCTAAGCATTCGTGAACAACATCCATGGTATCAACCAGAGGTTGAAGAACGATTGAAAGAACAACAAGAACAAGGACAAGATCCATACTCTCAGACTAATTTCAAAAAGGTAGAGGATGACCATGACGACCAAGGACAAGAAAAAGATAGATGAGTACTGGGATGAGTATTGGACTGAGCGAGCTTTACAACAGGAACAAAACGCTCAGATAGTAGCTGATAGATACATGGCCCAGATTGGCCAATCCTTGGCAGACTATAAACATCAGCTGGTTTCTGAGATTGAGAAGTTCTATGCCAGGTATGCAGTTGATAATAAAATGACTCATGCAGAGGCCAAGCAATATCTAACAGATAAGGAGCGTAGAGAGTTTAAGCATGTAATCCTTGAAAGGTTCCGTGAGATGGCCTTAAATCCTGACACACCGACACCTTTGTTGGACGCTTTGGGTTATCGCCATCGTATCAGTCGCAAGGAGGCTTTGCTTGCCGAAATTGAGCGTCTGACGGCTGAACTATACGGGAAGCCAGACGGCATACATGACAAAGTCACAGAGGCTCTGAGTGACGTCTACATTAAAGGTAAAATCCATCAAGCTAAGAACTTGGCACACTTCGGAATCATAGAGAAACCAATATTGGGTGTCGATGCAGTTAAGCATAAGATGGCTAGTAACTGGAGTGGTAAGACCTTTTCTGAAAATGTTTGGGTTCATAAAGAAGTTGCTTATAAGGCAATCAGTGATGTCCTGAATAAAGGCCTAACAGGTAGCTGGTCTATTGATAGAATGGCTAGAGCTCTTTCTGAACGCACAGGAGTTGCCTATCATCGAGCTGATACGTTTGTCAGAACCGAGACGACCTTTTATAATAACCTCGCTACGCTAGATACTATCAAGGAGTTAGGTGGTGACCACTACGAAATCGTAGCGGTCTTAGACAGTCGCACAAGTGAGATTTGCCAGTCAGAAAATCACGAGGTTCATTCTGTTAAAGAATATGAACCAGGACGAACAGCACCGCCTTTTCATGTCCGTTGCCGTTCTACTATCAGGCCTGCAGTTAAGTCTGATAAGAAAGACAAGATTGATAAGACTAGAAGGACCGAAGAAGCAGAACAGATTAGTCCATATCTCGATATATTACTAAATAACGCCCCTGTGAAAATGGCAAAAGAGAAACGTTCTCTGGATGAAATCTTTGCAGGTTGGGAGCGTGAAGGGGAAGCTGTTCTTAGAGGTGTTAGAAAGTCCTCTAAAACAACCAGTGATATCTTGTTTGAAGAAAGATTACCTAAAGTAGCTGAAGAAAAAGTTTTAAACTACTTTGATTTCTTTAATAACTCAAGAATAGTTTTGAGACCTGAACGGCTAGAACATATATTGGAAGGTCATTCTGATATAGGTGATGATGTAGAGGGAATTGTTCATGAGGTGATTAAACAGCCTGATATGATTTTGATAGATCATAAAAACGATAATAGCATTTTAGTTTTAGGTAAAAGTCTTGAGAATAGTGTAAATGTAGTTGTTAGATTATCGAATACAGACTTTGACAATTCAATAATAACAGCTATGAGAGTGTCTGATAAAACTCTGAAAAGACTACTTAAGAAAAATAAAAAAATCTATGACAAAAATGAATAGATTTGATATAATTAGTCTAAAGAGAAGTGAGGTAGAGATGATAGTGTCGCTACGCAACTTCATAGTATGAGATGACGGGACAGGCACACCGTCCACTACTCTTAAGCACCTAGAGAAATCTAAGTGCTTTTTTCGTACTCAGAAAGAAACTGAAACAACTGGAAAATAAATAACCTAACCGCGTCGAAATCGAGGCGGTTTTCTTATGCTCTAACCGTATGGAATCCCGTACGGTTAAATTTATATGTTGGAGGTATTACCTTGAGGATGTATACAGAAATAGCACTAACAATTGCTGTAACCGTCATTACAACAAAGCTAGTGCTACACATAGAAGAACAGCGAAAAATCAGAGACTTACATAATCGAGTCGCTAAACTAGTTCAAATTGACTAGTGTCTTTCGCCCTGAGCATGGCGTTAAAAGGCTTTTTTACTTTACCAAAATGTCGTGGTCGTTGCCACGTTAAA
>CAUTTK010000047.1:0-11412 GCA_963541475.1 uncultured Streptococcus sp.
TGGATATCGAAACCCATGAACCCTACAAGGCAACAGTTGAAAGAAGTGATCCGACTGCTCTTCCAGCAGCAGGTGTGGTCATGGAAGCCGTTGTGGCAACAGTATTGGCACAAGAAATCCTCGAAAAATTCTCATCAGACAATCTAGAGGAATTAAAAGAAGCAGTGGCCAAACACCGAGACTATACAAAGAACTATTAAGGAGTTCCTATGGCAAAAACAGTCTATATCGCAGGTCTTGGATTGATTGGAGCCTCTATGGCCCTAGGCATCAAACGCGATCATCCAGATTATGAAATTTTGGGTTATAATCGCAGTCAAGTTTCGAGAGATATCGCCTTGAAAGAAGGCATGATTGACCGTGCAACGGATGATTTTGCCAGTTTTGCTCCTTTGGCAGATATCATCATTCTCAGCTTGCCAATCAAACAAACTATTTCTTTCATTAAGGAGTTGGCCAACTTGGACTTGAAAGAAGGTGTCATTATTTCAGATGCTGGTTCGACCAAGTCAGCCATTGTGGATGCGGCGGAGCAATATTTGGCTGGCAAACCTGTTCGTTTTGTCGGGGCTCATCCCATGGCTGGTAGTCACAAGACAGGGGCTGCTTCTGCGGATGTCAATCTTTTTGAAAATGCCTATTATATCTTTACACCTTCAAGCCTGACAAGTCAAGATACGCTTGAGGAAATGAAGGCTCTGCTTTCAGGTCTTCATGCTCGTTTTATCGAGATTGATTCCAAGGAGCATGATCGAGTAACTTCTCAGATTAGCCATTTTCCTCATATTCTGGCTTCCAGTCTCATGGAGCAGACCGCGGTCTATGCTCAAGAACATGAGATGGCAAGGCGCTTTGCGGCAGGTGGTTTTCGAGATATGACCCGAATTGCGGAAAGCGAGCCAGGGATGTGGACTTCTATTCTCTTGTCCAATCGTGAAACCATTCTAGATCGAATTGCGGATTTCAAGGAGCGTTTGGAAGCGATTGGGCAGGCCATCAGTAAGGGAGATGAAGAGCAAATCTGGAACTTTTTCAACCAAGCGCGTGAGCAACGCCAGGCCATGGAAATCCATAAGCGTGGTGGAGTAGATAGCTCTTATGACCTCTATGTCGATGTTCCCGATGAAGAAGACGTTATTTTACGAATCTTGGAACTGCTACGTGGAACTTCCTTGGTCAATATTCATATCAACGAGGAAAACCGTGAAGATATTCACGGGATCCTACAAATTTCATTTAAAAATGCTCAAGATTTAGAACGAGCCGAGCACCTCATAACAGAAAACACCGACTACACAGTCGTTATCAAATAAGGAGAAAATCATGTCAAATATTTACGATAGTGCAAACGAACTCAGTCGCGGTCTACGCGAATTACCAGAATACAAGGCTGTTAAAGCAGCTAAAGATGCGATTTCAGCAGATGCTGAGGCGAGCAAAATCTTTACAGAATATGTTGCTTTCCAAGAGGAAATTCAAGGACTAGCCCAGACAGGTCAAATGCCAGATGCTTCCTTCCAAGCTAAGATGGAAGGCTTTGGCAAGCAGATTCAGGGGAACAGCCTCTTGTCAGAATTCTTTACCAAGCAACAACAATTGGCAATTTACCTTTCTGACATTGAAAAAATTGTTTTCGAACCAGTTTCAGAATTGCTAAAATAAGAAAATAACTATCATAAAGTCAGGAATTTTTAAGGAATTTCTGGCTTTTTATGATAAAATAAGTAAAAGTATTGCAAGTATGAGGTCCAGTATGAAACTAAAAACAAACATTCGCCACTTACATGGCAGTATCCGCGTCCCAGGTGACAAGTCTATCAGCCACCGTTCCATTATCTTTGGAAGTTTAGCTGAGGGTGATACCAAGGTTTATGATATTCTGCGAGGGGAAGACGTTCTTTCGACCATGCAGGTTTTTCGTGACCTTGGTGTTAAGATTGAGGATAAAGATGGGGTTATTACCATTCAAGGTGTGGGCATGGACGGCTTAAAAGCGCCACAAAATGCCCTTGATATGGGAAATTCTGGAACCTCGATTCGCCTGATTTCAGGTGTCCTTGCTGGTGCAGACTTTGAAGTAGAAATGTTTGGAGATGATAGTCTTTCCAAACGTCCTATGGACCGTGTGACCCTTCCACTGAAAAAAATGGGCGTTAGCATTTCAGGGCAAACTGAGCGAGACCTGCCTCCCCTTCACTTAAAGGGGGCTAAAAATTTAACACCTATTCAGTATGAGTTGCCAATAGCCTCTGCCCAAGTCAAGTCCGCCTTGATCTTTGCAGCCTTGCAGGCTCAGGGAGAGTCCGTTATTATCGAAAAAGAATGTACCCGTAATCATACTGAAGATATGTTGCAACAATTTGGTGGTCATTTAAGTGTAGAGGGCAAGAAAATCACAGTCCAAGGGCCACAAAAATTAACAGGACAAAAGGTGGTCGTGCCAGGAGATATTTCCAGTGCAGCCTTTTGGTTGGTCGCAGGTTTAATTGTTCCAAACTCTCGTGTAGTGTTGCAGAATGTGGGTATCAACGAAACGCGTACTGGTATTATTGATGTCATTCGCGCCATGGGTGGAAAATTGGAAATAACTGAAATCGACCCAGTCGCTAAATCCGCTACCTTGATTGTTGAGTCTTCTGACCTCAAAGGAACAGAGATTGGTGGTGCTTTGATTCCACGTTTGATAGATGAATTGCCCATTATTGCCCTTCTGGCGACCCAAGCTCAAGGTGTAACAGTTATCAAGGATGCTGAGGAGCTAAAGGTTAAGGAAACAGACCGCATTCAGGTGGTAGCAGACGCCTTGAATAGTATGGGAGCAGATATCATCCCTACAGCAGATGGGATGATTATCAAAGGGAAATCAGCCCTTCACGGTGCTAGAGTCAATACTTTTGGTGACCACCGCATTGGCATGATGACAGCTATCGGGGCTCTCTTGGTTGCAGATGGAGAGGTGGAGCTTGACCGTGCAGAAGCCATCAATACCAGCTATCCTAGCTTCTTTGATGATTTGGAGAGCTTGATTCATGGCTAAGGTACTACTCGGATTTATGGGGGCTGGCAAATCGACTATTGCAAGAGGCTTGGACCCTAATTACCTTGATATGGATGCTCTGATTGAGAAGCGCTTAGGTATGTCTATTGCGGATTTTTTCGCTGAAAAGGGAGAAGAGGCCTTTCGTCAGGTGGAGTCAGAAGTCCTAGCTGAGTTACTACAAAGAGACCAGGTTGTGTCAACTGGTGGAGGTGTAGTCATTTCTCAGCGAAATCGTGACTTACTCAAGACCAATCCTGATAATATCTACCTGAAAGCAGACTTTGAAACCCTCTACCAACGCATATCAGCTGATAAGGACAATTTGCGACCGCTTTTTCTAAATAATAGTAAGGAGAAACTAGCAGCTATTTTTCAAGAAAGACAGTACTGGTATGAGGAAGTAGCCAATCGGGTTTTGGATGTGACCAAGCTAAGCCCAGAGGAAATTATAGAGGAACTAAGATGAAAATTGCTTATCTAGGTCCCAAAGGATCATTTTCACACCACGTTGTGCAGACAGCTTTTCCTCATGAGGAATTGCAGGCCTTTGCCAACATTACAGATGTCATCAAGGCCTATGAACAAGGCTTGGTGGACTATTCTGTGGTGCCAGTTGAAAATTCTATCGAGGGTAGTGTTCATGAAACCTTGGACTACCTTTTTCATCAGGCACGCATTCAAGCAGTAGCAGAAATCGTTCAACCCATTCATCAGCAGTTGATGGTAGTTCCAGGTCACACTAAGATTGAAAAGATTTTTTCTCATCCACAGGCCTTGGCGCAAGGAAAGAAATTCATCGATGAAGAGTATCCAGAGGCCAAAATTGAGGTGACTGCTAGTACAGCTTATGCGGCCCGCTTTATTTCCGAACATCCAGACCAACCTTTTGCTGCAATTGCTCCTAGAAGTTCTGCCGAAGAATATGGCTTGGAACTGATTGCTGAGGATATTCAGGAAATGGAAGCTAATTTCACACGTTTTTGGGTTTTGGGAGCTGAAAAGCCTAGTATTCCCTTGCAAGCACAAACTGAGAAAATGAGTTTGGCCTTGACCTTGCCTGACAACCTTCCTGGCGCACTTTATAAGGCTCTTTCAACCTTCGCTTGGCGAGGAATTGACCTGACAAAAATTGAAAGTCGTCCACTCAAGACAGCACTGGGCGAATACTTTTTCATTATCGATGTGGACTATACTGATAAGGACCTGGTTCACTTTGCCCAAAGAGAATTAGAAGCGATTGGAATTCAGTATAAAGTTCTGGGTACCTATCCTATTTATCCAATATCAGACCATGGAAAGGAGAGAAGATGAGGAAAGAAAATCCTTTAAGCCATCATGAGCAGTTACGTTATGACTATCTTTTTAAGAATATTCATTACCTCAATGAGCGAGAGAAAAAGGAGTTTGCTTACCTGAAAGGTAAGTTAAATATGGCTAGTAGTAGTGAAGATTCTTCAGAAATTCATAATGAAAATCACGATATGGAAGAGTCTTTCATGGAACCAATCAATCAGTCTTCTCTTCCATCCTATGCTAACCGTAGTCGTGCAAAAAAATACCAGAAAAGTCATTCTCATCCGAAGGTTACATCCAAAAAACGTAAGATTCGTTGGGGTCGTATTTTTGCTGGACTGCTCGCCCTTTTAGCCTGTGTCGGTTTTGGCATGATTTTTATGTTCCTCAAAGGTTATTCAAATGCTGATTCAAACAAACCTGCCAATGCTAAGGCAGCTCAAGTAGAAGTCTTTAATGGTCAAGATACCAAGGATGGGGTTAATATTTTGATTATGGGAACGGATGGACGGATTGGTCAAAATAGTGCTGAAACGAGAACGGACTCGATTATGGTCCTAAACGTCGGTGGATCAGATAAGAAAATCAAGCTGGTCAGCTTCATGCGTGATAATTTGGTTTATATAGATGGTTACAGCCAAGTGATTAACGGTAGAAAACAGACGGATAACAAGTTAAACGTAGCCTATGAGTTAGGAGAACAAGAGGGGCAAAGAGGGGCAGAGATGGTTCGTCAAGTCTTGAAAGATAATTTTGACTTGGACATTAAGTATTACGCCTTGGTTGATTTTCAGGCCTTTGCAACTGCTATTGACACTCTATTCCCAGATGGGGTGACAATTGATGCTCAGTTTTCAACATTGAATGGGCGTCCATTAACAGAAGCTACGGTGGGAGATGACTTACATGCTACGGAAACAGAGTCTCCAACCCAGACTATTAAAGTCGGGAAACAGCAGATGAATGGTTCGACCTTGCTCAATTATGCTCGCTTCCGTGATGATGATGAAGGTGATTACGGTCGTACCAAGAGACAACAGCAAGTGTTGACAGCTGTTCTGCAACAACTCAAGGATCCAACTAAACTCTTTACTGGATCAGAAGCACTTGGTAAGGTCTTTGGCATGACCTCTACGAATGTTCCTTATAGTTTCCTACTGACTAATGGCTTATCCTTCCTGGATGGAGCGAAAAATGGCATTGAGAGATTAACGGTTCCAGAACTAGGTGATTGGATCGATGCCTATGATGTCTATGGAGGCTTGGGTTTGCTGGTTGATCAAAACAAATATCAGAATAAATTATCTCAGATGGGCTTGAGATAAAATAAGATAGGAGAATCAAAGTCTGAAGGCTATTTATCTAGCAATCAGGCTTTGATTTTTTACAGTCTGCAATAGATTTTCACCCCGTATTTGTGGTATAATGAAACGATACGATAGAAAGAATAATGAACAATATGACTGATTTAAAAGCAATTCAGGCTCGAAGTCTGGAGATGGCTGAATATTTTGTGGCCTTTTGTAAAGAACATGATTTGCTCTGTTATCTCTGTGGCGGAGGGGCTATTGGTACCCTTCGAAACAAGGGCTTTATTCCTTGGGACGACGACCTAGACTTTTTTATGCCTCGTAAAGATTATGAGAGATTAGCAGAATTATGGCCTCGTTATGCAGATGAGCGTTATTTCTTGTCAAAGAGTAACAAGGATTTTGTCGACCGCAATCTTTTCATTACCATTCGTGACAAGGAAACGACTTGTATTAAGCCTTACCAGCAAGATTTGAATTTGCCACATGGTCTGGCCTTGGATGTTTTGCCTTTGGATTATTATCCTAAAAATCCAGCTGAGCGGAAAAAACAGGTTCGTTGGGCACTGATTTATTCTCTTTTTTGTGCGCAAACTATTCCAGAAAAGCATGGCGCACTTATGAAATGGGGAAGTCGTATTTTACTGGGATTGACTCCAAAATCTCTCCGTTATCGCATTTGGAAAAAAGCTGAAAAAGAAATGACCAAGTACAGTCTAGCTGAGAGCGATGGAATCACGGAACTATGCTCAGGTCCTGGCTACATGAGAAATAAGTACCCAATCGCATCTTTTGAGGATAATCTTTTCTTGCCCTTTGAAGGAACAGAGATGCCTATTCCAGTTGGCTACGATGCCTATCTTAGTACTGCTTTTGGAGATTATATGACGCCACCACCAGCAGACAAGCAGCTACCACATCATGATGCTGTCATCGCTGATATGGATAAGTCTTATACAGAATACAAGGGAGAATATGGTGACTAAGAAAAAAATCTTATTCTTTATGTGGTCTTTTTCTCTCGGAGGCGGAGCAGAGAAGATTCTATCTACCATTGTTTCTAATCTGAATCCAGAAAAGTATGATATTGATATTCTTGAATTGGAGCACTTTGACAAGGGATACGAATCTGTTCCCAAGCATGTAGGCATTTTAAAATCCCTTCAGGATTATCGCCAAGCCAGATGGATTCGAGCTCTTTTGTGGAGAATGAGAATTTATTTTCCAAGATTGACACGTCGCTTACTGGTGAAAGATGACTATGATGTTGAAGTTTCCTTTACCATTATGAATCCACCACTGTTGTTCTCTAAAAGAAGAGAAGTCAAGAAGATATCTTGGATTCATGGAAGTATTGAAGAATTTATTAAGGATAGCTCAAAAAGGGAATCGCATAGACGCCAGTTGGATGCTGCGGATACCATTGTAGGAATTTCAAAAAAGACCAGTCATTCTATCAAGGAAGTCTATCCAGATTATGCTTCCAAATTACAGACGGTCTACAATGGTTATGATTTTAAGACTATTCTAGAAAAATCTCAAGAGAAGATCGATATCGAGATTGCGCCTCAAAGTATCTGTACCATTGGACGGATTGAGGAAAATAAGGGTTCTGACCGTGTAGTAGAAGTGATACGACTATTACACCAAGAAGGAAAACATTATCACCTTTACTTTATAGGTGCTGGTGACATGGAAGAGGAACTGAAAAAACGGGTCAAAGAGTATGGGCTTGAGGACTATGTACATTTCCTTGGTTATCAAAAAAATCCTTATCAGTATTTGTCTCAGATGAAAGTTCTCTTGTCTATGTCTAAACAAGAAGGCTTTCCTGGAGTGTATGTGGAGGCCTTGAGTCTGGGACTTCCTTTTGTTTCTACGGATGTTGGAGGGGCTGAGGAATTATCCCAAGAAGGACGATTTGGACAAACCATTGAGAGCAATCAAGAGGCAGCTCAGGCAATTACGGACTACATGACTTCTGCCTCAAACTTCGCTGTGAATGAGGCTGGCCAATTCATTCAGCAATTTACAATTGCTAAACAAATCGAACAAGTAGAAAAACTATTAGAGGAGTAGCATGGAAACTGCATTAATTAGTGTCATTGTGCCAGTCTATAATGTGGCGCAGTACCTAGAAAAATCGATAGCTTCCATTCAGAAGCAGACCTATCAAAATCTGGAAATTATTCTTGTTGATGATGGTGCAACAGATGAGAGTGGTCGCTTGTGTGATGCAATCGCTGAACTAGATGATAGGGTATCAGTGCTTCATAAAAAGAACGAAGGCTTGTCACAAGCACGAAATGATGGAATGAAGCAGGCTCACGGGGATTATCTGATTTTTATTGACTCAGATGATTATATCCATCCAGAAATGATTCAGAGCCTACATGAGCAATTAATTCAAGAAGATGCGGATGTTTCGAGCTGTGGTGTCATGAATGTCTATGCTAATGATGAAAGCCCACAATCAGCCAATCAGGATGACTATTTTGTCTGTGATTCTCAAACATTTTTAAGAGAATACCTCATAGGTGAAAAAATTCCTGGAACGATTTGCAATAAGCTAATCAAGAGAGAGATTGCAACTGCCCTATCCTTTCCAAAGGGATTGATTTATGAAGATGCTTATTATCATTTTGATTTAATCAAGTTGGCTAAGAAGTATGTAGTTAATACCAAACCCTATTATTACTATTTCCATAGAGGGGATAGTATTACGACTAAACCTTATGCGGAGAAGGATTTGGCCTATATTGATATCTACCAAAAGTTTTATAATGAAGTTATGAAGAACTATCCTGATTTGAAAGAGATCGCTTTTTTCAGATTGGCCTATGCCCACTTCTTTATTCTGGATAAGATGTTGCTAGATGATCAGTATAAACAGTTTGAAGCTTATTCCCAGATTCATCGTTTTTTAAAAGGCCATGCCCTTGCTATTTCTAGGAATTCAATTTTCCGTAAGGGGAGAAGAATTAGTGCCTTGGCTCTATTCATAAATATTTCCTTATACCGATTTTTATTACTAAAAAATATTGAAAAATCTAAAAAATTACATTAGAACGGGGGTGAGCAAGTGATTGACGGAAAACGATTGTTATTTAGTTTGACCATAGTCAGTTATGCCTTGACGCTAGTAAGTGGAATTGTGTATCTGTTTAATAATAACAATGTTAGCTTGCTTTCTACTTTATTGTTCTTACTGGTTAGTAGCTTAATTGCTTGTTGGAATGATATCAAGTATTACTTAATCCATTTTATTTTCTTTTTAACTATTTTTATCTTTCTAGTATCAAGACCGACCATTGATTATTTTAGGGATGGTGCTTTGGATACCTATCATCCAATAGCCTATCGTTTTGCCTTTATAGTTGTCATGGTTTCGATTCTGGGCTTGACGACAGGAGGCATCCTGGCTCGTTATTTCATAGCTAGGAAAAAAATAAAAGTACCAAAGATAGGAAATTCTCTAAAAGAGGTCTATATCAAGCGGTTGCGCTTTGTTTCGCTAGGAGTTTTTCTTTTAACCTATCCTTTCTATTTTATTCGTTTATTCGAACGGCTCCTGTATCGCTTGCAGACTTCCTACTATACCTACTATGCAAATTTTGAAAGTAAGCTGCCTTATTTTACCTACATTTTGTCTACCTTTACGGTCTACGCAATGTGTATGTATCTGGCAACCAAGCCAAAGAAATTGCAGGCCACAGCAGTGCTTTTCTCCTTTATTGCAGCTAATACTATTCATTTGGCAATCGGGACACGAAATCCCTTTATTTTAAGTATTTTATTTGCTTTTGTTTATTACTTTATGCGGGAGCAAACTGAAAAAGGAAAATGGATTGGGTTTAAAGAAAAGTTAGCGATTTTTGTTGGTTCTCCTATTCTCATGTTAGCGATGGGAGTGCTCAATTATGTACGGGACAATGTCCAGGTTTCCCATACAGGTTTCTGGGATATCCTGCTTGACTTTATCTATAAACAAGGGACCAGTTTTGGTGTTTTGGCTCGAGGTTTTCTATTTAACAGTAGCCTACCTTATCGAGATTTCCGTAATTTCACTTTTGGTCCTGTCTTTGATTATTTTGCAAGGGGAAGTTTGGGGGCTATTTTCGGAGGAAAAGCCTTTGAGCATACAACCAATAGTGTGGAACTAGCTATTGATAGTAATAGTTATGCCCACAATCTATCCTATCTTGTTTTGAACAAGGAATACTTGAAAGGACATGGTATCGGAAGTAGTTATATCATGGAGTTGTACACAGACTATGGTATGATAGGAGTCTTTCTGCTTAGTCTCTTACTCGGTATATTATTTATAGCCATGCTGCAAGTAGCCTATCGCTCTAGAACAATCTTATTTGCCTTGTCCCTACTCATCTTGAATAATCTATTCTTTATGCCTAGAAGTAGCTTTTCAGAAAGTTTCTTCAATCTATTTACAATGCAATTCTGGGGAATTGTTCTTGTGATTATATTTGTAGCAAAAATGCTTACAAAAGAAAACCAGTATCTACTCAACAAAGGAGAAAAAAATCATGTTTGAACATTATTCAGTAGCTGATTTGTTTGCAAATCTTTATAAAAAACGAAAAGCAAATATTTTAGCTCTCATCGTTTTATTTGCTCTCATTGCTGTACCATTTACAATTAAAGCAGTTAAGAATAAAAATACTGTCAAAGACACAACAAGTTATTCAACTTATCTTAGCTATAAAATCACTCCTCCAGAAGATTCAGCTAAAACGATTTTGAATCATCAAATTGGAGGCTATAGTGATTTCTACGGGAAATTGATTGATGGGAATTTGAATGGAGCTTATCTTTTCAATGATGTAGAGTCTAGTGAGTTGAAAAAAATTGCCAGTGAATTAGATACGACAGAAACAACCTTGAAAAATTCTACGAATGATTATTGGTGGAAAAAACTGACTGTCTACTATATGATTGACGATGCAGGGGTTGGTGTGAAAATTTTGACACCAAGTAAAGACGCTAATGACTTGTTAGAGCGAAAAATTGATGGATTGATTGAGAAATTTAAACATACTTATGCAAATGTAAAAATTGAAAAATTGGAAACCATCAACTCTAAAGAATTGAATGCAAACGGTGAGACAGCGCTTGGATTGAATGTGAAAAACTTGATTCTCCGTTTAGCTGTTATTGGAGTAGTCTGTGTGATTTTGGTTGTGATGGGAAATGTATTGGTTTATCTCTTTAATCCAACAATCAATAGAGCAGGTGATTTTTCTCAATATCAAATTGATTTTGTAACAGAGATTACAACAATTGCCAACCTAGCAGATGTCTTGTCATACAAAAATGCTGGACAAGAATTGACTATCGTTAGCTCAAATAAAGCTATCTTAGATAAATTGAAACAAAATCAAGAGGCTTTAAAAGGAATGCATTTTGTCGATTTACAAGATGTGCCATCTCTTTTGGAAAGAGATACAGTCCTTCTTGTTGAAGAGTATGGAGTGACTCGTTATAAGAAATTTGAACAAAGTCTTCAAATTCTTAGAAATTTAAATCGTTCTATCCTTGGTGTAGCAACCTTTAAACTATAAGCTTTCTGATGTATTAGGTCTTCAAAGTTGGCTAAGAGTCGATTTTGAAGGCTTTTTCTATTTGTTAGCAGAAATTTCCCTTTAGAATTTTCTACAGAAGTTACCCTAGGGAAAATCTAGCCCGATAGAGGAGCCTTCTTTTGATAAAATCTTAAAAATCTAGTATAATAGATAGAACTGAAAGTATGAG
>CAUTTK010000048.1:0-10870 GCA_963541475.1 uncultured Streptococcus sp.
TATGATCAACTACAAGCTGTAGAAGACCGTTATGAAGAATTAGGAGAATTGCTCAGTGACCCGGATGTCGTTTCAGACACCAAGCGTTTTATGGAGCTTTCAAAAGAAGAGGCTTCAACTCGTGACACGGTTACAGCCTACCGTGAGTACAAACAAGTCCTTCAAAACATCGTCGATGCTGAAGAGATGATTAAGGAATCAGGCGGAGATGCGGACTTGGAAGAAATGGCCAAGCAAGAACTCAAAGATGCCAAGGCTGAAAAAGAAGAATACGAAGAAAAACTGAAAATCTTGCTCCTTCCAAAGGATCCAAACGATGACAAAAATATCATCCTTGAAATCCGTGGCGCCGCTGGTGGAGACGAAGCAGCACTTTTCGCTGGAGATTTGCTAACCATGTACCAAAAGTATGCTGAAGCTCAAGGCTGGCGCTTTGAAGTCATGGAGGCTTCTATGAATGGTGTCGGTGGTTTCAAAGAAGTGGTTGCCATGGTTTCGGGTCAATCTGTTTACTCTAAACTCAAGTACGAATCTGGTGCTCATCGTGTGCAACGTGTTCCTGTGACAGAAAGCCAAGGCCGTGTTCATACTTCGACAGCAACAGTTCTTGTCATGCCTGAAGTCGAAGAAGTAGAATACGATATTGATCCAAAAGACCTTCGTGTTGACATCTATCACGCCTCTGGTGCTGGTGGACAGAACGTCAATAAGGTTGCGACTGCCGTTCGTATCGTTCACTTGCCAACCAATATCAAGGTTGAGATGCAGGAAGAACGTACTCAGCAGAAAAACCGTGATAAGGCTATGAAGATTATCCGTGCGCGTGTTGCTGACCATTTCGCACAAATTGCACAAGATGAGCAAGATGCTGAGCGTAAGTCGACTATTGGTACTGGTGACCGTTCAGAACGAATCCGTACTTATAATTTCCCACAAAACCGTGTCACAGACCACCGTATCGGCTTGACTCTCCAAAAACTAGATACTATTTTGTCTGGTAAATTGGACGAAGTTGTGGATGCCTTGGTGCTCTATGACCAAACACAAAAATTAGAAGAATTAAACAAATAATGAAATTAGCTCAATTATTTTCAGATTTTGAAGAAGAGTTGATAAGACAAGGAGAGGAAGCAGAAAGCCTCTCTTTTGTCTATCGAAGCCTTAAAAATTTATCCTTTACAGACTTTGTCTTTACCCTTCAACAAGAGGTAACAGAAGAAGAAAAACAATTTGTAAAAGAGATTTACCAACAGTTAGCAGCTCACAAGCCAGCTCAGTATATCATTGGACAGGAAGATTTTTATGGAATACAGTTAAAAGTTGATGAGCGAGTATTGATTCCTCGTCCAGAGACAGAGGAGTTGGTTGAGCTTATTCTTTCTGAAAATCCTGAGACGAATCTGTCAGTTCTGGATATCGGAACAGGTAGTGGAGCTATTGCTCTTGCCTTAGCAAAAAACAGACAAGATTGGTCAGTAACAGCAGCGGATATTTCCCAAGATGCTTTAGATGTAGCTAGCGAAAATGCTAAAAAGCAAAATCTTCAAATATTTTTAAAAAAATCTGACTGTTTTACAGAAATTTCTGAAAAATATGATATAATTGTTTCCAATCCACCCTATATCTCTCGTGAAGATGAGTCAGAGGTCGGTTTGAATGTCTTGCATTCGGAGCCTCATCTAGCTCTCTTTGCAGACGAGGATGGCCTAGCTATTTACCGTAGAATTGCGGAAGATGTAAAAGACTATCTCAAATATGGTGGTAAGATTTACCTTGAAATTGGATACAAGCAAGGTCAAAGTGTTCCTGAACTTTTTAGGAAACATCTTCCTGAGAAAAGAGTTCGAACACTAAAGGACCAATTTGGTCAAGATAGGATGGTCGTGGTTGATGATGGACAGGATTAGGCAAGAGTTGGAAAAGGGTGGAGCTGTTGTTTTGCCTACAGAGACGGTTTACGGTCTTTTTGCCAAGGCTCTAGATGAAAAATCAGTTGATCATGTTTACCAGATTAAACGTCGTCCCAGAGTCAAGGCACTTAATCTCAATATCGCCTCTCTAGAGGATATCTTGTACTTTTCTAAGAATCAGCCATCTTATCTGCAAAAACTTGTAGAGACCTTTTTACCAGGTCCCTTGACCATTATCCTAGAAGCCAATGACAAAGTTCCCTATTGGGTTAACTCTGGCCTCGCAACGGTGGGATTTCGGATGCCAAGTCATCCCATCACGCTTGATTTGATTAGAGAGACGGGGCCCTTGATTGGACCGTCTGCCAATATTTCAGGTCAGGCAAGTGGAGTGACTTTTACTCAAATTCTAGAGGAATTTGACCAAGAGGTTTTGGGGCTGGAAGACGATGCTTTTCTAACTGGACAGGATTCGACTATTTTGGATTTGTCTGGAGACAAGGTGAAAATCTTGCGCCAAGGGGCGATTAAGCGAGAAGATATTCTTGCTCGGTTGCCAGAGATTTCTTTTGAGGAGGAATGAGATGCTAAGAAATTTAAGAGAAACTGATGTGAAAGCTATATATGACATTAACCAAGAAGCTTTGGGCTATTCTTTTAGTCTAGAGGAGACAGCTAGTCAACTAACTAGATTATCTCAAGATTCACATCATTTCCTACTTGGCTATGAGGATGAAGTCAGTCATGTCCTACTTGGATATGTCCACGCTGAAGTTTATGAATCCCTCTATTCCAAAGCAGGATTTAATATCTTAGGCTTAGCGGTTTCGCCTCAAGCACAAGGGCAAGGTATTGGTAAAAGCTTATTACAAGGGTTGGATCAAGAAGCAAAAAGACGTGGCTATGGGTTTATTCGCTTAAACTCTGCCGATCATCGTCTGGGAGCTCACGCATTTTATGAAAAAGTTGGTTATACTTGTGATAAAATGCAGAAACGGTTTATTCGCATCTTTTAGTTTATTTTCTTATTGTAAAAACAAACTAGAGGACCAGTCACACTATAAAGGAGAAGACCTATGATTTTTGACAAAGATGATTTTAAAGCATACGATGCTGATCTCTGGAATGCTATTGCCAAAGAAGAAGAACGCCAACAAAACAACATTGAGTTGATTGCTTCGGAAAACGTTGTTTCCAAGGCTGTTATGGCAGCTCAAGGGTCTATCTTGACGAATAAATACGCCGAAGGCTACCCAGGACGCCGTTATTATGGTGGAACTGACGTAGTCGATGTGGTAGAGACTCTTGCCATTGAACGTGCAAAAGAAATTTTCGGTGCTAAATTTGCCAATGTCCAACCACACTCAGGAAGCCAAGCCAACTGTGCGGCTTACATGGCCTTGATTGAGCCAGGTGATACCGTTATGGGGATGGATTTGGCAGCAGGTGGACACTTGACCCACGGAGCTCCTGTTAGCTTCTCTGGTCAAACTTACAACTTTGTGTCTTATAGTGTTGACCCTGAAACAGAACTCTTGGATTTTGATGCTATCTTGAAACAAGCTCAAGAAGTAAAACCTAAATTGATCGTAGCAGGTGCTTCAGCCTATTCTCAAATTATTGACTTTTCAAAATTCCGTGAAATTGCTGATGCTGTTGGTGCTAAGCTCATGGTAGACATGGCTCATATCGCTGGTTTGGTGGCGGCTGGTCTACATCCGAGCCCAGTACCATACGCTCATATCACGACAACAACGACCCACAAAACCCTTCGTGGCCCTCGTGGTGGTTTGATTTTAACCAATGATGAAGAACTAGCTAAGAAAATCAATTCAGCAATTTTCCCAGGTATTCAGGGCGGTCCTTTGGAGCATGTTGTTGCAGCTAAGGCTGTTTCCTTCAAAGAAGTTTTGGATCCAGCCTTCAAAGAATACGCTATCAATGTTATCAAAAACAGCAAGGCTATGGCGGATGTCTTCTTGCAAGACCCTGATTTCCGTATTATTTCTGGTGGAACTGAAAATCACCTCTTCCTAGTGGATGTGACTAAGGTTGTAGAAAACGGAAAAGTTGCTCAAAATTTGCTGGATGAAGTCAATATTACCCTAAATAAAAACTCAATTCCTTACGAAACCTTATCACCATTTAAGACAAGTGGTATTCGTATCGGATCTGCAGCCATTACTGCACGTGGATTTGGTGAAGAAGAAAGCCGCAAAGTTGCTGAACTCATCATTAAAACCCTTAAGAATTCAGAAAATGAGGCTGTCTTAGAAGAAGTGAGAAGCGAAGTCAAAGCATTGACAGATGCCTTCCCATTATACGAGGACTAAAATTTTTATGGACATTTATATTAAGAAAGCTATTATCCATCAGTTCAGTCCGGATGATACCGAGCTGCTCCTAGCGGATAAGTTTCTCAATATCACTCCAAAAATCGAAGAATACCTGCGTAAAAAAATTGAACGTGTGTATTCAGATGAAGCTAAGACTGGGATTTTCGAAGAAGAAAATCCCTTCTTCAATCACATCACAGACGATTTGTTGGAGACATCAGTAACACTGGCTAATCTCTGGAAAGAAGAGTTCAGTATTTCAGAAAATCTCAAGACTAATGACTTGATTTTTGTGCAATTTTCTAAAGAAGGTATAGAACATTTTGCTTTCTTACGAATTGCTCTGCGGGAGACCTTGACCCATCTCGGAGGAGAGGTTGATAATCCAATCAAGCTGACTCAGAATAA
This sequence comes from uncultured Streptococcus sp., assembly GCA_963541475.1. Classification (GTDB taxonomy): domain Bacteria; phylum Bacillota; class Bacilli; order Lactobacillales; family Streptococcaceae; genus Streptococcus. The sequence goes on from CAUTTK010000048.1 coordinate 4,655, forward strand.
CCTGCCTGGATTTGGAACGGGGGCTGATGAGGCCTTGGTGGTCAATCTTCAAAGTCGCAAGTATCATTTGATTGAAAAACGCATCAAGTACAACGGGACTTTTTTGAACTATTTTTCAGATAATCTTCTTGCTGTCGCTCCTAAGATTTCTCCTAAAAAATCTATCAAAGAACTAGAAAAAACGGCACAGCGAATTGCTGAGACTTTTAACACAGATGATTTTCAATTTCAATCTAAGGTCAAATCAGCAATTTTTAACAATCTGGAAGAAAGCAATGAATTGTCACCTGAAAAATTGGCCAACGACCTTTTTGACAACAATCTGACAGCTCGATTAAGCTTCATTGACCAAGTCAAAGAAGCAGTACCAGAACCAGTCCAGTTTGATGAAATTGATGCCAGTCGTCAGCTTAAAAAATTTGAAAACCAAAAACTCTCCTTGTCAAATGGAATTGAGCTCATCGTTCCCAATAACGTCTATCAAGATGCCGAGTCTGTTGAGTTTATCCAAAACGACAATGGAACCTACTCTATCTTAATCAAAAATATCGAGGATATTCAAAGTAAATAATGTTTAAACGAATTCGAAGAGTGCTTGTACTAGCAGTCTTCCTTTTTGCTGGCTATAAAGCTTACCGCGTGCACCAAGATGTCAAGCAAGTCATGACCTATCAACCTATGGTTCGAGAAATCTTGAGTGAAAAAGACACCCCAGCAAACGAAGAGCTCGTGCTCGCTATGATTTATACTGAAACAAAAGGTAAAGAAGGCGACGTCATGCAGTCTAGTGAATCTGCAAGTGGTTCAACCAATACCATCAATGATAATGCGTCTAGCATTCGGCAAGGTGTGCAAACTCTGACAGACAATCTTTATCTGGCTCAGAAGAAGGGTGTTGATGTCTGGACGGCTGTGCAAGCCTATAATTTTGGACCTGCCTATATCGATTTTATCGCCCAAAATGGCAAGGAAAATACCCTAGCACTGGCTAAACAGTACTCTCGTGATACGGTTGCTCCCTTGCTTGGCAATACCACTGGAAAGACTTATAGTTATATTCACCCCATTTCCATTTTTCACGGTGCCGAACTCTATGTAAATGGAGGAAACTATTATTATTCTAGACAGGTTCAACTCAACCTTTACATCATCAAATGTTTCACTCTCTTTTCGACATCTGGCTAGCCCAGGTGTTTTTTTATAAGTTTTCTTTAAGATAGATATATTACTCTAGAAAGGTAAAGGAGGAAATTCCCTATGAGAAAGAAACTCTTTCTGACTAGTGCTGCGGTCTTGTGGGCAGTAACAGCAATGAATAGCGTCCATGCAGCAACAGATGTTCAAAAAGTTATCGATGAAACCTATGTCCAACCTGAATATGTCCTAGGTTCTTCATTGTCTGAAGACCAAAAAAATCAAACCCTTAAGAAATTAGGCTACAATGCCTCAACAGACACCAAAGAACTCAAGACCATGACACCTGATGTCTATTCTAAAATTATGAATGTGGCAAATGACTCTAGTTTACAGTTGTATTCATCAGCCAAGATTCAAAAGCTAGGTGACAAATCGTCACTTGAGGTCAAGATTGAAACACCAGAAAACATCACCAAGGTGACGCAGGATATGTACCGAAATGCGGCCGTAACTTTGGGTGTGGAACACGCCAAAATCACTGTAGCAGCACCTATTCCAGTTACAGGTGAGAGTGCTTTAGCCGGGATTTACTATTCGCTTGAAGCTAATGGGGCCAAGGTGCCACAAGCCAATAAAGAGTTGGCGCAAGAAGAACTCAAAGCCTTATCTGATATTAATGCTGAAAACAAGGATAAAACAGGCTATGATGCTAATAAATTAAATGTTGCCCTAGCCGATATTAAGTCAGGACTCGCCAAAGCTAAAGAAAGTAAGGGAAATCTGACAGAGGAAGATGTCCGTAAAATTGTTGAAGATACCTTGAAAAATTACAAACTTGATCAGGTCATAACAGGAAACCAGATCAATATCATCATCAATTTTGCTTTGAATCTCTCAAAGAGTGATATCCTCAGCAATGCAGACTTTACTAAAACCCTAAATGACCTTAAACAAAGTATCGTATCACAAGCTGGCGACAGTTTTAAAAATATCAACCTTAACTTTGATGCGGATAAGGCGCTAGAGGACGGCGGTAATTTCCTAAGCTCCCTCTGGCAAGCCCTTGTCAACTTCTTCAAGAGTTTTGGTTCTTAAGAAATTTAATGGTATAATAGATGGTAACCGTAACGTTGCCGTCTTTTTTGTCGGCCAATAGAAAGAGAAGAGAATGTTAAAGAAAAATGATATTGTAGAAGCTGAAATTGTTGACTTGACCCACGAAGGGGCAGGAGTTGCCAAGGTGGATGGTTTGGTCTTTTTTGTCGAGAATGCTTTACCAAGTGAAAAAATCCTTATGCGTATCCTCAAGGTTAATAAAAAGATTGGTTTTGGGAAGGTTGAAGAATACCTTGTCCAGTCACCACACCGTAATCAAGATCTAGATTTGGCTTACCTGCGTTCAGGGATTGCAGACCTAGGACATTTGTCTTATCCAGAGCAACTTAAATTTAAAAGGAAGAAAGTTAAGGACAGTCTCTACAAGATTGCTGGAATTGCAGATGTAGAGGTTGCTGAAACGCTTGGCATGGAAAATCCAGTCAAGTACCGCAACAAGGCACAGGTGCCTGTTCGTCGTATTAATGGTATCTTAGAAATAGGATTTTTCCGTAAGAATTCCCACGACCTCATGCCTCTGGAAGATTTCTTTATTCAAGATCCTGTGATTGACGAGGTAGTTGTAGCCCTACGCGACTTGCTCCGCCGTTATGATTTGAAACCCTATGATGAAAAGGAACAAGCTGGCTTGATTCGAAACCTTGTGGTGCGTCGCGGACACTATTCAGGACAAATCATGGTTATTTTGGTGACCACTCGTCCGAAGATTTTTCGTGTAGAGCAATTGATTGAACAAATCATCAAGCAGTTCCCAGAGATTGTGTCTGTCATGCAAAATATCAACGACCAGAATACCAATGCGATTTTTGGTAAGGATTGGCGCACCCTTTATGGACAAGACTTTATCACTGACCAGATGTTGGGAAATGACTACCAAATCGCTGGACCCGCTTTTTACCAAGTCAATACTGAAATGGCTGAAAAACTCTATCAAACAGCCATTGACTTTGCAGCATTAAAATCAGATGATGTGGTCATTGATGCCTATTCTGGTATCGGGACGATTGGTCTCTCCGTTGCGAAACATGTCAAAGAAGTTTATGGTGTTGAGGTAATTCCAGAAGCGGTTGAGAATAGCAAAAAGAATGCTCAACTGAACAATATTTCAAACGCCCACTATGTCTGTGATACTGCTGAAAATGCAATGAAAAAGTGGCTCAAGGATGGGATTCAACCAAGTCTTATCCTAGTGGACCCACCAAGAAAAGGACTCACAGAAAGCTTTATCAAGGCAAGTAGCCAAACAGGAGCAAATCGTATTGCCTATATCTCCTGCAATGTTGCTACTATGGCGCGTGATATCAAACTCTACCAAGAGTTGGGATATGAATTGAAGAAAGTCCAGCCGGTGGATTTGTTTCCTCAAACGCATCACGTGGAGTGTGTAGTGTTGCTGATAAAAGCTTAGAAACCTTGTAACGAAAGGGGTTAAGAAAAGCCTTGTAGGTAAAGACTTTTCTCGTTTAGTGGGGAAGTATTAAAGTAACCTCTCATATTTTTTCTAGGTTTGATAACTTATTTGAGATGGATTCTATTTCTATAAACACTGTGGGGATGTTTTTATTACCAAAGAAAATAAGTTAATGGGAATAAATGCACGCCCTCTATCACTAGTTTAATAAAATGGAGAAGATAATGTGGACTAAAAGAATACATTATTTAACAGAAGTAAATGAACATCTGATTTTAAGTGAAAAATCATTTTATTTCTGTTGATAGGAAAAGTTACTTCAAGTATTTTTCTAAATTAAATGAGTATTTGAAAAAGGATAGTTGTGAGAACAGAAATAAAAAGTAATAAACTTAGTAAGTCATTTTTAAAGTTTCTAACAGCCCAAGTATTTATTATTCTTGCTGGAATATTGTTAGATATGGTTTTAATTCTCTTTGTATATCAAATGAGTCAATCGCTATTTGATACAAGTATGATTCTAGTTGTTGGATCTATTTCACGAATATTAGGAAGTATTCTACTTTCAAATATTTTTGACAAGATTTCAGCAAAGTGGATTATGCTAGGAGCATTGATAGCCAAAGTTTTTATTATTATACTACTCATATGTACTTATAGATATATATACCTTGTGTTAATATCAAAATTTTTATTGAGTTTATTAGATAGTGCTATTTCTCCTGCTCAAGGTGTATTGCTTACAGATATAATTAAAGAGGATAGAATTCGTTTAAATGGTATTTTCTATACTGTCATTCAAGTATTTCAAACTGCTACTTGGACATTTGGAATACCTTTTGTTCTATTCCTTAATCCTTTTGCGGCATTTTGTGTGATTATTTTGATGATTACTATATCCTTGTGGCTCTTGAAGAAAATAGATACAAAAGATAGAGTGCAAACAAATTTACTCTCTTATTTTGAGAGATTGAAGCAGGGATGGTATGATTTGTTCCATATTACTGAATTGTGGAATATAACCATTATGGACACATGTGAATCAATTGCTAATGTGATTTGGACGCAAACTTTTCTATTATTTTTCACGACGAGTTTTTTGAACTTATCAGAGGAATGGTGGGGATTTCAAGGAGCTGCTTACTTTGTAGGTTCGATTGTAGGAGGAATTATAAGCATTAGATACTCTAAGTATATTTCTCAGCTTGGGGGAAAAGTTATCTTTTTTTCATCACTTTTGGTTACTATTTTTACAGGTATATACGCTTTTAATAAAGTAGCTTTCTTGGCTCTTATTATTAACTTTTTCATTGGAATTCCGTATCAAATTAGAGATTTGGTGCAACAATCATTAATACAAGAGAAGTCCCCTACTTATTCGATAGGACGTGTTTTTTCTCTAAGGCAATTAATATTAACGATTACTTCATCTGGCTCTTTGGCAATATTTAGCTATTTAAGTAGTCGGATTGGTATACAGGCTGTTTACCTGATTGCAACTATTATATACGCTATCGTAACTATTTGGATATTATTAAATAGAAAAATCATTAAATTTAAAATTGAGGAGTAATGAATATGAACAAGCCAGAAAAAATTATTTTTGAAGAGCTTGAAGAAGTTGTTATATACTATGTAGTAAATTGTTATCATATGAAATTTTGATTTTCATGAGGGATGAGGTTTCAAAGGATGACAATTGGAGAGTTCAAGAAGTATTAGCAAAAGCTTTTGATGAATTTTGTAAACAATCAGGCTATGAAAAATCTCTTCCGGTTATTGACGACTGGCTACAAAACAGTAATCCAAATGTTAGAAGAGCTCTTACAGGAGGTTTGAGAATATGGACGAGTAGACCATATTTCAAGGATAATCCAGATGAAGCTATTAAACGAATCGCAACATTAAAAGAAGATTCTAGTGAATATGTTAGAAAATCAGTTGGAATGCTTTTGAGGGATATTAGCAAAAAATTTCCAGAGTTGATTAAAGAAGAACTTGATGGTTTGGATGTTAATAGTAAAGAAATTCAACAAGTTTACAAGTTAGCAAGTAAATTTATTAAGTGATAATTATCAGCTATAAAGTTGAAAAATGGTAACTATAAAATATTTTCATTCTAAAGTTTAATTATAAACAATAACTCTATCCATTTCATTCTATAATATAGAAGTTTGCTAGCACTACATGCGGAGGCGGTATCACTGTTTGTACGAGCTGATTAAACAAGGATGTATCTAGTGAAAGTCCTACAGTAAGGAGTTTAAACATGAAATTCCATGAATTTGGTAATAAGAATTTGCCTCCTATTTTACTGATACATGGTGGCGGCAGTTCTTGGTGGAATTATCTTCGGCAGGCACGTATCTTGTCAGAAAAATACCGTATTATTCTACCCACTTTGAATGGCCACGGAGAGGAATATCAACTTGATTATGTTTCTACTGAAGATTCGGCTTTGGAGATTCTAGACTATATCAAAGCAAACTGTGGTGGAAAATTGTTTGCAATCGGTGGTGTTTCACTTGGTGGTCAAATTGCCATGGAGCTTT
>CAUTTK010000049.1:0-10822 GCA_963541475.1 uncultured Streptococcus sp.
TCGCTTCTGGTCGCTTTCAAAAAGGCTTGGTGATTGGTAGTGAAACCCTCTCTAAGGCAGTCGATTGGTCAGACCGATCAACAGCTGTGTTGTTTGGAGATGGTGCTGGTGGAGTCTTGCTAGAAGCTAGCGAGCAAGAGTATTTCTTAGCTGAGAGTCTCAATAGCGATGGAAGTCGCAGTGAGTGTCTGACTTATGGACATTCAGGCCTACATTCTCCATTTTCAGATCAAAAAAATACAGATTCATTTTTGAAGATGGATGGACGTGCAGTCTTTGATTTTGCTATTCGAGATGTAGCTAAGTCTATCAAACAGGCTATTGATGAATCTCCTGTAGAGGCGACAGACTTGGATTATTTGCTACTTCATCAGGCTAATGACCGTATTTTGGATAAGATGGCTAGGAAAATTGGTGTCGACCGAGACAAACTTCCAGCCAATATGATGGAATATGGCAATACCAGTGCAGCCAGTATCCCGATTTTACTTTCAGAGTGTGTAGAACAAGGCCTCATCCATTTAGATGGTAGCCAGACTGTTCTGCTATCAGGCTTCGGTGGAGGCTTGACCTGGGGCACGCTCATTCTTACAATTTAGGTAATCATGTGGTGAACACATTGTTATAAAAAACTATTTATTTTAAAGGAGTCCTATCATGGCAGTATTTGAAAAAGTACAAGAAATTATCGTTGAAGAACTTGGAAAAGACGCATCAGAAGTAACACTTGAATCAACTTTTGATGACTTGGACGCAGATTCATTGGACTTGTTCCAAGTAATCTCAGAAATCGAAGATGCTTTTGATATCCAAATCGAAGCAGAAGATGACTTGAAAACAGTTGGTGACTTGGTTGCCTACGTTGAAGAGCAAACAAAATAAACAGAATATAAATAGAAGGAGTAGGGAAACCCGCTCCCTCTTGTTTAGGCAATAGTTTGATTTTCAAATTATGACGATATCGAACTATTACGTAAGCAAGAAACGATGGAGGCACTATGAAAACGCGTATTACAGAATTATTGAACATTGATTATCCTATTTTCCAAGGAGGGATGGCCTGGGTTGCTGATGGTGATTTGGCAGGGGCTGTTTCCAAGGCTGGAGGACTAGGGATTATCGGTGGGGGGAATGCCCCTAAAGAAGTTGTCAAGGCAAATATTGATAAAATCAAATCATTGACTGATAAACCCTTCGGTGTCAACATCATGCTTTTATCTCCCTTTGTGGAAGATATTGTAGATCTCGTTATAGAGGAAGGGGTTAAGGTAGTGACAACAGGAGCAGGAAATCCAAGCAAATACATGGAACGTTTCCATGAAGCTGGTATTACAGTTATTCCTGTTGTGCCAAGTGTTGCCCTAGCCAAACGTATGGAAAAAATAGGTGCGGACGCTGTCATTGCAGAAGGAATGGAAGCTGGGGGACATATTGGGAAATTAACAACCATGACCTTGGTGCGTCAGGTTGCCGCTGCTGTATCTATTCCTGTTATTGCTGCAGGAGGGATTGCAGATGGTGAAGGTGCTGCGGCTGGCTTTATGCTAGGTGCAGAGGCTGTTCAGGTTGGAACTCGTTTTGTCGTTGCAAAAGAGTCTAATGCCCATCCAAATTATAAGGCGAAAATTTTAAAAGCTAGAGATATTGATACTACGATTTCAGCTCAACACTTTGGACATGCTGTTCGAGCTATTAAAAACCAATTGACTCGTGATTTTGAACAAGCTGAAAAAGATGCCTTTAAGCAAGAAAATCCAGATTTGGAAATTTTTGAACAAATGGGAGCAGGTGCTCTAGCCAAAGCGGTTGTTCACGGAGATGTGGATGGAGGATCTGTCATGGCGGGTCAAATTGCAGGACTTGTTTCCAAAGAAGAAACCGTTGAAGAAATCCTAAAAGATTTGTATTACGGAGCAGCTAAGAAAATTCAAGAAGAAGCCTCTCGTTGGGCAGGAGTTGTAAGAAATGACTAAAACAGCCTTTTTATTTGCTGGTCAAGGTGCCCAGTATCTAGGTATGGGACGTGATTTATATGATTACTATCCGATTGTCAAAGAAACGATTGATCAAGCGAGTCAGGTACTCGGTTATGATTTGCGTTATCTTATTGATAGGGAAGAAGAAAAACTCAATCAGACTCGCTATACGCAACCAGCCATTTTAGCGACTTCAGTTGCTATTTACCGTTTATTGCAAGAAAAGGGTTATCAGCCTGATATGGTTGCTGGTTTGTCCCTCGGAGAATATTCTGCCTTGGTGGCCAGCGGCGCTTTGGATTTTGAAGATGCGGTAGCCTTGGTAGCAAAGCGTGGAGCTTATATGGAAGAAGCGGCTCCTGCTGGTTCTGGCAAGATGGTGGCAGTTCTCAATACGCCAGTAGAGGTCATTGAAGAAGCCTGTCAAAAAGCTTCTGAACTTGGCGTAGTTACCCCAGCCAACTATAATACACCTGCACAAATCGTGATTGGTGGAGAAGTGGTTGCAGTCGATCGAGCTGTTGAACTCTTGCAGGAAGCTGGTGCCAAACGCTTGATTCCTCTCAAAGTTTCAGGTCCCTTTCATACCGCTCTCCTTGAGCCTGCTAGTCAGAAACTAGCTGAAACTCTAGCTCAAGTAAGTTTTTCAGATTTCACTTGTCCCCTAGTCGGCAATACAGAAGCTGCTGTCATGCAAAAAGAAGACATTGCTCAACTTTTGACGCGTCAGGTCAAGGAGCCAGTTCGTTTCTATGAAAGTATTGCAGTTATGCAAGAAGCAGGCGTAACCAACTTTATCGAGATTGGGCCAGGGAAAGTCTTGTCAGGCTTTGTTAAAAAGATTGATAAGACGGCCAAACTAGCCAATGTTGAAGATCAGGCTAGCTTGGAAGCTCTTCTAGGAAACTAGTAATCCATTCTCCCATAAATACAGGAGGAAACAGGAGAAAAGAATGCAACTAAAAAATAAAAATATCTTTGTTACAGGTTCGAGTCGTGGAATCGGTCTTGCCATCGCCCACAAGTTTGCTCAAGCTGGAGCTAATATCGTATTAAACAGTCGTGGGGTCATCTCAAAAGACTTGCTAGCCGAGTTTTCAAACTATGGTGTCAAGGTGGTTCCTATTTCAGGAGATGTGTCAGATTTTGCAGATGCTAAACGTATGGTTGAACAAGCTATTACAGAACTGGGTTCAGTAGATGTTTTGGTCAACAATGCAGGAATTACCCAAGACACCCTCATGCTCAAGATGACAGAAGCAGATTTTGAAAAAGTGCTCAAAGTCAACCTGACTGGTGCCTTTAACATGACACAATCAGTCTTGAAACCGATGATGAAAGCCAGAGAAGGTGCTATCATTAATATGTCTAGTGTTGTTGGTTTGATGGGAAATATTGGTCAAGCTAACTATGCAGCTTCTAAGGCTGGTTTGATTGGTTTTACCAAGTCTGTGGCGCGTGAAGTGGCCAATCGCAATATCAGGGTTAATGCTATCGCACCTGGAATGATTGAGTCCGATATGACAGCAGTTTTATCGGACAAGGTAAAAGATGCTATGCTGGCGCAAATTCCTATGAAAGAATTTGGACAGGCAGAGCAGGTTGCAGATTTGACAGTATTTTTAGCAGGCCAAGATTATCTAACTGGTCAAGTGGTTGCCATTGATGGTGGCCTCAGTATGTAGCAGAAGCTAGAGGTGAAAAAGATGAAACTAAATCGCGTAGTAGTAACAGGTTATGGAGTAACATCTCCAATCGGAAATACACCAGAAGAATTTTGGAATAGTTTGACAACTGGAAAAATCGGAATTGGTCCAATTACAAAATTTGATCACAGTGACTTTGATGTGCATAATGCGGCAGAAGTCCAAGATTTTCCTTTTGATAAATACTTTGTAAAGAAAGATACCAATCGTTTTGATAACTATTCTTTATATGCCTTGTATGCAGCCCAAGAAGCTGTTAATCATGCCAATTTGGATGTAGAGGCTCTTGATAAAGATCGTTTTGGTGTCATCGTTGCCTCTGGTATTGGTGGAATCAAAGAAATTGAAGATCAAGTACTTCGCCTCCATGATAAAGGACCAAAACGTGTGAAACCATTGACCCTTCCAAAAGCCTTGCCAAATATGGCTTCAGGAAATGTTGCCATGCGTTTTGGAGCAAACGGTGTTTGTAAATCCATCAATACTGCCTGCGCTTCATCAAATGACGCGATTGGAGATGCCTTCCGCTCAATCAAGTTTGGTTTCCAAGATGTTATGTTGGTAGGTGGTTCAGAAGCCTCTATCACACCTTTTGCTATCGCTGGTTTCCAAGCCCTAACTGCTCTATCAACTACAGAGGATCCAAGTCGTGCTTCTATCCCATTTGATAAGGACCGCAATGGTTTTGTCATGGGGGAAGGTTCAGGGATGTTGGTTCTTGAAAGTCTTGAACACGCGGAAAAACGTGGGGCGACGATCCTTGCTGAAGTGGTTGGTTATGGACATACCTGTGATGCCTACCACATGACTTCTCCTCATCCAGAAGGTCAGGGAGCTATCAAGGCCATCAAATTAGCCTTGGAAGAAGCTGAGATTTCTCCAGAGCAAGTAGCCTATGTCAATGCTCACGGAACGTCAACTCCTGCTAATGAAAAAGGAGAAAGTGGTGCTATCGTAGCTGCTCTTGGTAAGGAAGTGCCTGTATCATCAACCAAGTCCTTCACAGGACATTTGCTGGGGGCTGCAGGTGCAGTAGAAGCTATTGTCACCATCGAAGCTATGCGTCATAACTTTGTACCAATGACAGCTGGGACAAATGAAGTATCAGATTATATCGAAGCCAATGTCGTTTATGGACAAGGCTTGGAGCAAGAAATTCCATACGCTATTTCAAATACCTTTGGTTTTGGTGGCCACAATGCCGTTCTTGCTTTCAAACGTTGGGAGAATAAATAAGTATGAATTTAAACGATATTAAAGACTTGATGGCTCAATTTGACCAGTCAAGTTTGAGAGAATTTTCTTATAAAAATGGGACGGATGAGTTACAGTTTAGCAAGAATGAAGCGAGACTTGTACCTGAAGTTACAGCTCAAGTTGCTCCAGCACCCGTTCTAGCAACACCAAGTCCAGTAGCTCCTACATCTGCTCCAGCAGAGACTGTAGTGGAAGAAACTTCGGCACCAGCTGAAACCAGTGTAGTTGCTGAGGGAGATGTTGTAGAGAGTCCACTTGTTGGAGTGGCTTACTTGGCTGCTGGTCCAGATAAACCTGCCTTCGTCACAGTTGGCGATAGTGTCAAAAAAGGTCAAACATTGGTAATCATCGAAGCCATGAAAGTAATGAATGAAATTCCAGCACCTAAGGATGGTGTGGTAACGGAAATTCTCGTTTCTAACGAAGAAATGGTTGAGTTTGGTAAAGGATTGGTACGTATCAAATGATCGATATTCAAGGAATCAAAGAAGCCCTTCCCCACCGTTATCCCATGCTCCTAGTAGACCGTGTCTTGGAAGTGAGCGAGGATACCATTGTTGCCATCAAAAATGTGACCATCAATGAGCCCTTCTTTAACGGTCATTTCCCTCAATATCCAGTTATGCCAGGTGTTCTGATCATGGAAGCCTTGGCGCAAACAGCTGGTGTCTTGGAGTTGTCAAAACCTGAAAATAAAGGGAAACTGGTCTTTTACGCTGGTATGGACAAGGTTAAATTCAAGAAGCAAGTTGTACCAGGCGATCAATTGGTTATGACAGCGACTTTTGTAAAACGCCGTGGCACTATTGCCGTGGTTGAAGCAAAGGCTGAAGTGGATGGCAAGCTTGCAGCTAGTGGTACTCTTACCTTTGCAATAGGGAACTAAGGAGGTTCTCCATGTTTCGAAAAATTTTAATTGCCAATCGTGGTGAAATTGCGGTTCGTATTATCCGTGCGGCGCGTGAATTGGGTATTTCGACGGTGGCGGTTTATTCAACTGCTGATAAGGAAGCCCTTCATACGCTTTTGGCAGATGAAGCGGTTTGTATCGGTCCTGGTAAGGCAACTGAGTCTTATCTCAATATTAATGCGGTTCTATCAGCTGCAGTCTTGACTGAAGCAGAAGCCATTCACCCTGGTTTTGGATTTCTCAGTGAAAATTCCAAATTTGCAACCATGTGTGAAGAGGTTGGCATCAAGTTTATCGGTCCATCTGGTCATGTCATGGATATGATGGGAGACAAGATCAATGCGCGTGCTCAGATGATTAAGGCTGGTGTACCTGTCATTCCAGGTTCGGATGGAGAAGTGCATAACTCTGAGGAAGCTTTGATTGTTGCTGAAAAAATTGGCTATCCTGTTATGCTCAAGGCTTCAGCAGGTGGTGGTGGTAAAGGGATTCGTAAGGTTGAAAAACCAGAAGACCTTGTTTCAGCTTTTGAAACTGCCTCTAGTGAAGCCAAGGCCAATTATGGCAATGGTGCCATGTACATAGAGCGGGTTATCTATCCAGCTCGTCACATCGAGGTTCAAATCCTAGGAGATGAACACGGAAATGTAATCCATTTGGGGGAACGGGATTGTTCTCTTCAACGGAATAATCAAAAGGTTTTGGAAGAAAGCCCTTCGATTGCAATTGGAAAAACGCTTCGTCATGAAATTGGTTCTGCTGCTGTTCGTGCTGCAGAGTCTGTTGGCTATGAGAACGCAGGAACCATTGAGTTTCTTCTTGATGAAGCCAGTGGTAAATTCTATTTCATGGAAATGAATACTCGTGTACAAGTAGAACATCCAGTAACAGAATTTGTTTCAGGTGTGGATATCGTTAAGGAACAGATTCGCATTGCGGCAGGTCAGCCTTTGTCTGTGAAGCAAGAAGATATTGTCCTACGTGGCCATGCCATCGAGTGTCGTATCAATGCAGAAAATCCAGCTTTTAACTTTGCTCCAAGTCCAGGTAAGATTACCAATCTCTATCTTCCAAGTGGGGGAGTTGGCTTGCGCGTGGATTCAGCGGTTTATCCAGGTTATACTATTCCGCCTTATTATGATAGTATGATTGCTAAAGTCATCGTTCATGGAGAGAATCGTTTTGATGCCTTGATGAAAATGCAACGAGCCCTCTATGAACTAGAGATAGAGGGGGTGCAGACCAATGCAGATTTCCAGCTTGACCTCATTTCAGATCGCAATGTCATTGCTGGAGATTATGATACTTCCTTCTTGATGGAAACCTTCTTACCTAAATATCAAGAAAAAGAATAAAATGGCTTTAAGAGTTTAAACCGAAAAGGGGAATCAATGGCTCTATTTAGTAAAAAAGATAAATATATTCGAATCAATCCTAATCGTTCGGTTAGGGAAAAACCTCAAGCCAAGCCAGAGGTTCCAGATGAATTATTTTCTAAGTGTCCAGGTTGTAAGCATACCATCTATCAGAAGGATCTTGGAAGTGAGCGTATCTGTCCGCACTGTAGCTATACCTTTCGTATTTCTGCCCAAGAACGCTTGGCTCTGACGATTGATATGGGAACCTTCAAGGAATTGTTTACAGGGATTGAAAGCAAGGATCCCTTGCATTTCCCTGGTTATCAAAAGAAACTAGCAACTATGCGTGAAAAAACAGGTCTGGATGAAGCCGTTGTCACAGGAACTGCTCTTATTAAAGGTCAGACTGTGGCTCTTGGGATTATGGATTCCAACTTTATCATGGCTTCTATGGGTACAGTTGTAGGGGAAAAAATCACTCGCTTGTTTGAGTATGCTACTGTTGAACAGTTACCAGTTGTTCTCTTCACCGCCTCTGGTGGAGCCCGTATGCAGGAAGGAATCATGAGTCTCATGCAGATGGCCAAGATTTCTGCAGCAGTTAAGCGCCATTCAAATGCAGGCCTCTTTTACCTGACTATTTTGACAGATCCGACAACAGGTGGTGTAACAGCTTCTTTCGCTATGGAAGGCGATATTATTCTGGCTGAACCACAGAGCTTGGTCGGTTTTGCTGGGCGTCGTGTGATTGAAAATACGGTTCGTGAAAGCTTACCTGAGGGTTTCCAAAAGGCAGAATTCCTATTGGAACATGGTTTTGTGGATGCTATTGTCAAAAGAAGAGACTTGCCAGATACCATTGCTAGCCTAGTCAGATTGCACGGAGGGAGTCCTAGATGAATATTGCAAAAATAGTCAGAGAAGCGCGTGAGCAGAGTCGCTTGACAACCTTGGACTTTGCGACAGGCATTTTTGATGAATTTATCCAATTACACGGTGACCGTTCTTTTCGTGATGATGGTGCAGTTGTTGGTGGTATCGGCTGGCTTGGAGAGCAGGCTGTAACAGTGGTTGGTATCCAAAAAGGTAAAAGTTTACAAGATAACCTTAAACGGAATTTTGGCCAACCGCATCCAGAAGGCTACCGCAAGGCTCTACGTTTGATGAAACAGGCTGAAAAGTTTGGCCGTCCAGTTGTGACCTTTATCAATACAGCAGGTGCCTATCCTGGTGTGGGAGCGGAAGAACGTGGACAGGGAGAAGCCATTGCTCGCAATCTCATGGAAATGAGTGATCTGAGAGTTCCTATTATCGCTATCATTATCGGTGAAGGTGGTTCAGGTGGGGCTCTGGCTCTAGCAGTCGCAGACCGTGTCTGGATGCTGGAAAATTCTATCTATGCCATTCTTAGCCCAGAAGGCTTTGCTTCCATTCTATGGAAGGACGGCACTCGTGCCATGGAAGCAGCAGAACTGATGAAAATCACTTCGCATGAGCTGCTAGAAATGGACGTGGTGGATAAGGTGATTTCTGAAGCAGGACTTTCTAGTAAAGAACTGATTAAGAATGTCAAAAAAGAACTTCAAGCTGAGCTAGCTAGACTTTCACAAAAACCGCTAGAAGAGTTGTTGGAAGAACGTTATCAACGATTTAGAAAATACTAATATTTCAGAATACGCAAAAACTAGAGCTGATCATCAGTTCTAGTTTTTATGTATTCTTACTGAGTGTCGAAAACAAAAGATGTCTGGAAGACCAAACACCTTTTAGATTATTCATTTTCTTCTGTTACAAATTGACTAAGCAGTCCGTTGATAAAGCGGGCTGATTTTTGATCTGAAAAATTCTTAGCAAGTTCAATAGCTTCATTGACTGCTACCAGCTGAGGTGTATCAAATGATGTAATTTCAAAGATTCCCAAGCGTAGTAAGTTTTTTTCGACCAAGGTCAATCGTTCAACTGTCCAGCCTGACTTGAGGTGCTGGTTGATTTGTTTATCCAAATCGTCTTTTTGCGATTGAACACCAGAAACCAAGTTTAGAAGAAAGGCAGGGATTTGCACATCTGCATCTTCACGGTCATGTGTGTAGGCAAAGTGACAAGCTGTTTCCATATCTGTGCCGAATTCAAGGCTCATGAGAGCTTGAAAAGCGCATTTTCGGAGTTCACGTCTAGATTCTAATAATGGACTAGTCATTGAGGAAGTCCTCGTTAAATAGATCTTTCAACTCAGGTTTTGGTGTTTTATCTGGAACGATTCCCGCAACATGGATGTTGACAGCAGAAAGTTCCACATCAGCCATATCAAGAACAGCGTCTTTGACAGCTTTTTGAATAGCAAGAGCTACTTTTGGTACTTTCACACCGTACTCAAGGTAGAGATAGATGTCAGCAGTTAGCTCTTCATTGCTTTCTTTTAAGTAGACGCCACGACCAAGAGAGAGTTTTGATAGGGTATCAGATACGGATTTATTTGAAAATGAGTGGACACCCTCAACTTTTGCAGTTGCGATGGCAATGATTTTTTCAAGTACACGTGGAGCGATAACGATTTCGCCAAATTGTTCTTCAATTCCCATAGAATGACCTCTTTCTAGAGATTAGGCACGAGAAACGTAAGTTCCTTCTGCAGTGTTGATGATCAATTTTTGTCCAGCTTCGATGAAGTCGGGAACGTTGACAACAAGTCCAGTTTCCATAGTTGCTGGTTTACCAGAACCTGTAACAGTAGCACCTTTGATAGATGGTTGTGTTTCAGCAACTGTCAATTCAACAGTAGTTGGTACAGTTACACCGATTACTTCAGTTCCGTAGAATTGGATTTTTACATCAGAGTTTTCAAGGATGTAAAGCAATTCATTTTCAACGTTTACGACTGGGATTTCGTATTGGTCGTAAGTTTCAGTGTTCATGAAGTAGGCAGTTTCATCCATTTTGTACAAGTATTGAGCTGGAACAGTTTCGATAATAGCTTGTTCGAATTTTTCTTCTGGACGGTAGCTTGTGTCAAATGTAGAACCAGTACGGACATCACGCAATTTCATACGCATGATAGTGTTTCCTTTACCTGGTTTGTGGTGGCTAGCTTCCAAAACGCGGATCAATTTTCCGTCTGCAGTTTCAAATGTCATACCAGCTTTCAATTTGCTTGCTTCAATCATGTTTTTACCTCTTTAATAAATATTATTACTCTTCATTTTACCATAAAATCTTCTGGAAATAAAGCCAAAATAGTTAATGGGATTTGGTAGGAGCGAAAAGGAGCGAAAAAACCAACCTCAGGGCTGGTTTCTTTTACATGTTAATCTTCTTTCAACTTCGCTAATTCTTGAGCAAGAAGTTTAAGGGCAACTTGTGGGTTGGCTTGTCCTTTGGTTGCTTTCATAAGGAATCCTGTAAAGGCCTTGTCTGCGTTACGTTTTCCTGACTTGAAGTCGGCAACTGCGGCTTCGTTATCCGCAAAGACTTGGTGGATAATTGGAATCAAAACAGCTGGATCTGAAATTTGAACCATGCCTGCTTTTTCCACGTAGTCACGCGCGCCACCGCCATTTTTAGCTAGGTGGACAAAGACTTTCTTGGTCGTAGCTGAGCTCTTCAAGAAGGATATGGGAT